>MNYQ01000110.1 GCA_001873185.1 Ignavibacteria bacterium CG2_30_36_16
TTTCCATTGCAATTACCTTTTTGCAGAAGCATTTGAAGCAATTTTGCAAGATCGCCGGCAGTTGAGAATAAACCTGCATGACCTGCAACTCCGCCCAGCATATCGCTCGTTTCATCATGCACAGTTCCCTGAACGAGCCTGTTACGCCAGTATTTATCCTCTTCCGTCGGTAAAATTTCATCTTTTAATTTTGCCGATGGATTGAACATTGTTCGCGACATTCCAAGCGGTTCAAATATTTCTTTTTTACAGAATTCATCAAGTGTTTTGCCGGTAACATGCTCTATAATTTTTGCTAGCGTTATAAATCCCCAATCGGAATAAACCGTCTTTGTGCCCGGCTCGTATTGAAGTTCGCTGTTATAAATATAGTTTAGTAATTCTTCTGCCGTTTTAATTTCGGTTTTGAAAAATGGTTTCCATGCAACTAAGCCCGCATTGTGAAGCATTAAATTCTTTATTGTTACTTCTTCTTTTTTATTTGCGCCAAATTCGGAAATATACTTGGCGACCTTATCGTCAAGGCTGAACAATCCACGATCGACACAGATCATTGCAGCAGTAGTTGCAGCAGTTACTTTTGTAAGCGAGGCTAAATCAAAAATTGAATTAACTTTTACTTTGTTTGAGTTTTTATCGTAAGTAAAATTTCCGTATGCTTTTTCGTAAAGGTTCTCCCCGTCTTTAGAAATCAAAACAACAGCGCCGGGGAAAGCGGTGTCTTGAATTCCCTGATTGATGATGTTGTCAATCTCCGTAAAATCTGCTTGTGGAATTTCCAGTTTACTCTGAGCAACCGTACCGCTTGTACAAATTAAAAGCAGTAATAAAAAAACCACAACTGAAGAACTAAATTTCTTTTTCATTTTATGCCTTTTCCTGTTTTGATTTTTTCCCGAACTCGGGGTCAATGTCTAAAAATTTTATTATGATAAAACCGGGTATGGTAGAAATAATAACCCAAACAAAAAAATGCTGGTAACCGATTATTTCTTGCAGCCATCCGCTGAACATTCCAGGGATCATCATCCCGAGCGCCATAAAACCTGTTGCAATTGCATAGTGGGAAGTTTTATGATCGCCTTCGGAAATATAAATTAAGTATAACATGTAAGCAGTAAATCCAAACCCATATCCAAATTGCTCAATTGCTACCATGAGATTAATTATCAAGAAATTAGTTGTTTGCGAATATGAAAGATAAATGTAAACAACGTCCGGCAAGTTTATGGCAAGAATCATCCACCAAATCCAGTGTTTCAAACCATGCTTTGCAGCGAGCAATCCACCGACAATTCCTCCGAGAGTTAAGAAAAGAATTCCGATTGTTCCATAGACGAATCCAACCTGTCCTGTAGTTAAAGCCAAACCGCCCACTTCCTGAGCGTCTAATAGAAAAGGAGTTGCTAATTTTACAAGTTGTGCCTCGCCTAATCTATATATTAAGATAAACGCAAGAATAAGACCGATCTTCTTTTTATTAAAGAACAGCATAAATGTTCTAAAGAACTCAGAAAATAAGTTAGGCGATTCACTTTTAACTGCGGGTAAATCGGAAGGAGGATATGGCAGTATGAATTTGTGATACACAAAAAATAAGATGAAAAGCCCGGCAAGTATAAAGAAAGTTATCATCCACGCTAAAGGGATGTTACCAGCATTTCCCACGAAATATGTAATGGTTTCACTCTTTAGTTTTGGGTCTAATTGAATTACTGCCATTGCAGGCTTTTCCCAATTCTCTTTACTAAACACAAATCGTGTTCCCTCTACTAACGAAATGCTGTTATCTCCCGATTCCCTTCCGAAGTTCATTACCACATCTTCACCTGTCCGAGGTTCACCGGACAACTTAAAATAAGCTAATCCGAAGTTCCCGGTTAGATCGGTCTTGGCGGTTTTTATTTCTGCCGGCGCAAAATATTTTCTTATGAAAGATTCCAGATTTTGAACAACGTTACTACTCCACCAGGATGGTTCTTCTTGTTCAACTGTAGCCTCAGTCCTGGTTTCGTTTCCTGCTTTATAAAATCCATTTGATGAGTTCCAGTCCTTTGCAAAGTTGATCACCGAATCAACTTTTGATTTAAAAACAGCCTTAGTATTAATTTCGATTTCATTTTGGTAAACCAAAATTTTTAGTTCTCCGGCGCTTTCCGGAAACGAAATTTCATCAGGAGAAATAAATTGAATAATCTGAGCCGATGGTTTGGAATGAATTGTTAACTCTACCGGAAGTAAACCGCTATTGCTTTCTATATATCCGGCAAGAATAATTAATATGCCCTGTCCGAAAATCATCGCAAAGCGGTAGAACGTACTCCGAATACCAACAAACCACGCCTGGTCGTGCTCGGAAAGACCGAGCATGTAAAATCCGTCGGCTGCAATATCATGTGTTGCAGAGTTAAACGCGAGCAGCCAGAAAAATGCTAAAGTGAATTGAAAAAAGTTTGGAACTGGAATTGAAAAAGCTACGCCTGCAAGCCCGGCTCCGATGAACAACTGCATTACTATAATCCAAAGCCGTTTTGTCTTTAACAAATCCACAACCGGGCTCCACAATGCTTTTATAACCCATGGCAGATAAAGCCAGCTTGTATAAAGCGCAATATCTGTGTTTGAAATTCCCATCCTTTTGTACATAATCACTGATACGGTCATAACAACTATGTATGGAATTCCTTCTGCAAAGTACAAAGAAGGTATCCACGCCCATGGATTTCTTTTAGTCGGTTTAAGTTTGCTCATCAATTTACTTTCAAAGGTTAAAAAGTTAGAAATATTTTTTTATTTGCTTATTTTTTCTTTCGCCATTAACACCGCTCCCATAGCGGGTGAATAAATAGGTTCGATTACTTTTATTTGTGGAAGTTGAACGGCAATTTTCTTTTTAAATAAATTAGAATAGAAATTTCGGCTGCTTATTAGTCCGCCAATAAATGAAACGTTAAGCGCTTCTTCATTCATTTTATTATACATGGTTTTGATGTGAAGAAGAAGTTCGTTTGTTTCTTCTTCAACTATTTTAAGCGCAGCAGCATCACTTTTTTCAGCGGCTTCTATAACAAGCGGCGCAACGGAGGCTATATCGAAATTGTTTTTATAAATTTCGGTAATTAAAATTTCGGGAGTTTCAATTCCGAATTTTTCTTTAACAAGATTTGTCAAAAGTGTTGCTTCACCTCTTCCGTCAAAATTTTTAGACACCGCCACCAAACCTTTTTTGCCAAGCATATAACCGCTGCCTTCATCGCCTAAAAATCTTCCGAAACCGCCAACTCTGTAAACATTTCCTTGTGCATCTTTCCCGAACATAATCGAACCCGTTCCGGCAATTAATATACTTCCAGGCTTGCCGGCAAACGCACCTTCAAGTGCAATTCTTGCATCACTTTCTACGACAAACAATTTTAGAGATACATTTTTTTCTCTCAGAAAAGAAGTAAAATCATTTTCGAGTTTTTCTGCATCGTTTCTTCTTCCAGCCCCGGTAGTTCCGAGCAGTACGCATTCTACCTCAGTCAATTGCGCACTTATTTCATCAACACATTTTTGGATTATCGATAGAAGGGTTTGTGATACAGTGAAAGTTCCCTGAACTAAAAAATTAGAA
>MNYQ01000192.1 GCA_001873185.1 Ignavibacteria bacterium CG2_30_36_16
AGGTTCCCGGTCTTCATTTATTTTCACAAGAATTGTGAACATCCAATAAATACTAAAAACATCTTTATCTTCTTTTTGATATTCAACCGGCAAATCATTTAAATATTTTATATAAAGTTCTGCAACTTTTCGTTTTCTTGGTATAATTGAATCGGCGCGCTCGAGTTGTGCAAGACCAATTGCCGCGCAGATGTTTGTCATTCTATAGTTGTAACCAATCACGTCATGCCAGTATTCCCGGTGCTTTGCAAGTCCCTGACCTTTAAAATGAACTGCACGATCGAATAATGTTTTATCATTAGTAACAACCATTCCGCCTTCACCGGTAGTGATAGTTTTATTTCCGAAGAAGCTGAATGTTGAAATATCTCCGAATGTTCCCGTGTGCTGCTTTTTGTATTTTGCCCCGAAGGACTCGGCGCAATCTTCAATAACAAAAATGTTATTCTCTTTTGCAATTTTTTGAATCTCATCCATATCGCATGGATGCCCATAAATGTGAACAGGCATTATCGCCTTTGTGCGGGGAGTTATTTTCCGTCTAACGTCTTCCGGAGATATTTGCCATGTGTCAGCAAGTGAATCTACAAAAATTGGTTCCGCGCCGGTGTAAGCGATTGAATTTACTGAAGCAATGTATGTAAAAGTTGGAACGATTACTTCATCGCCGGGACCTATGCCGAGAGTGATCAATGCAAGATGAAGTGCAACAGTCCCATTGGAAACTCCGGCGGCATACTTAACGCCAATATATTCTGCAAATTTTTCTTCAAACTCCGAAACGAATTTCCCTTTGGAAGAAATCCACGTAGAGTCGAGGCACTCGTTAACATATTTTTTTTCGTTACCGCTTAGGTTAGGACGGTAAACGGGATATTTGTAATTCATAAATTTTTCCTTAAAGTAATTCCAATCACTCCCAAACCGGGCAAATTTTCAATGTGGTTAAAATAAGTAAAATATTTTGATATGTAATATGGATCTTTTACTGTTTCCATTATTCCTTTTTTTAGCCAGAGTTTTGTGTATTGGTTATAAAACCCGGCTTCTTTTTCTCCAAATATATTTTTAGATAAAATTTCATAATCGTCGATTGATTTTAATAACCTGTTATTGATATTTTCTTCATCATAAATTCTCTGAAAAAAATATTTATCATCTTTGGTATCAACATTAAGGTCGTATGTGTTATTCTTAGTGTATTCGACATCAAATTTCTTGCTGACTGGAAAGGTTAAAACTAACCTGCCGCCAGGTTTGAGAACGCGCCACATTTCTTGCATTACTAATGAATCGTTTTCACCATTAACATGCTCTATGACACTAATAGAAATAACTTTATCGAATTTATTGTTCTCAAACGGTAGTTTTATAGCGTTGATGTTATAGCTATTAAACTTTCCCGCGAATTTAATTTTTGTCGCAAACTTTTTTACTCGCTGTAGGTCAGCCAAATCGGGATTTAAATAGTTATACTTGATATTGTAGTTCTTGACCGCGCAGAAGCCAAATAAAAAAGGAGAGGAGATATCAAGTATATTTTCTTTTGGTTTTATTTCAATATTTTTATCCACATAGTCGAATTCAAAGTATCTTACAATGGATACGGGATTAAATAATAACTTCGGAGAAACTATTCCTCTAAAAAATAATTCCTTACCAATTTTTCTTCCCATCCGATCAAAATAAATACCGGGCAAATTGGTCTTATCTGTAATAGTAAAAAAATAAAACCGATAAAACGGTAGTGATATTAGAAAAAGAAATTTTATAAATTTCGGCAACATTTAAATCTTTTATTAGTGTGCACAAATATAAGAATTATCTTTTTAACTCAATTTAAGTTAAACGGTTGTTGAGTTATTAACTCACCTTTAGCAGAATTTGTAGAACAAAATCCGTTAGCTAACGGATAAAAAACGGTCCGTCAGTCAACGGATTATCGAAGCTTCGCTTCAATTTACATTATAATTTCAGACTCATGTGTAAGATGAGTTATTAAATTGAGATTACTTAAAACAGACCAATGGTACCCGCACTGCTTGATCAATGTTAAACTTTTCAAAGATTTATTGTTGATAATATTGTGGCAATTTTTTCTGCAGTACCCTTTCTATCAAATTTTTTAATTATCTCGAAATTATTTTTAAAGGTTTTCTTTGAACTAAAAAACTCCTCTCCGCTTTCATCGTAGTGAAACAACATGCCTGCACCGCTATCCGTTAATATTTTTTCCACTTCGTTATTTCCATCACCAAACGCAATAATAGGTTTTCCGATTCTTAAATATTCAAATAACTTTCCCGGTACATGTCTTGGTTCCGAAGCACAAACTAACAAATAATCTGCGCCCATTAACCGGCTTAGCATTTCTTTGTATGATAAAAAACCGAGATACTCCGTATCTGCCGATAATCCGGTTTCTTCAATCGTGTTTTTAATTGCCGGGCTTACCGTTCCGATAAATTTAATTTTGATTTTCTCCCCATTTTCATTTCGCTTCCGAATATGCTTCCAGAAATTTACAGGATTTTGATAATCAAAAATGTTGCCGGCATGAACAAGCACTCTTCCGTCTTCTTTCCAATCGTACGGTTTTATACTTTCAAAATCTTCTTCATTATAACCCCAATAAAGTACCGATGACTTCTCACGGGCAAATGGATATTTCTTGATAAAATCCGTTCTCATTGTTTCGGTTACAAAAATAATATGCGAAGCCTGTTTGATCACCGACTCTTCAAGTGATGAATCAATTGCCTTAGTTATCCAATTTCGTTTTTGCTCTTTGTAATAAATAATGTCAGTCCAAGGATCAATAAAAACCGGAACGAAAGGAATATTAAACTTTTGACCTAATTTTTTCCCGATTAGTTGTGCCGTATGCGGCGGACCGATCGAAACAATTGCGTCAACTTTGTTTTTCTTAATATACTCCGATGCTTTTTTTACCCCGGGTAAATACCATCCAACCCGAGCATCGGGGATAAACAAATTCATTCTTATCCAAACTGAAATACGGTGACTAATACTTTTATCCTCTTTAGAAATTGTTTCGGATGCAATTAGCTGAACATCTTTATCTTTCCCCAGAAATTTTTTGTATAAATCAAATGGTTCAAATGTTTTCGATTTAATTACATCGGTTGAGGGTGGAATATCGTTTAGTAAGCTTTCATCTCTAAATGAAAACTTATCTTCCATTACAGTTAAAACAGAAGACTGCCAACCAAAATCCGGTAGATGTTTCATTACATAAAGTGGAAAGTGGAGTGAAGCTTTACCTGAGGGAGGAAAGTAATAAGTTATGAACAGAACCTTCTTCATTATTATTTTTTAACTCCAACATATCTGATTACCGAAGCGCTGCCTTTATGGAAATTTCCTTCTGATAATAAAATTTCTTTCTCTTCAGCAATTACAGTTACCAGAGTATAAAAATAAATAAGCAGCTCCTCAACCGAATAGAGTACTTCTAAATTTTGCGGACCGCCGGAAGATTTGCCAAATTGATTTTTTGAAAAAAGTTCGACAATTACTCTTCCACCTGGTTTAAGAGAGTTTATTATTCCATTAAAAACTTTACTTGTCAATTGAGGATTCATATGAAGAAATATAATGCCGGCTGTATCATAAGTCATTTGCGAAAAATGATATTCATTCAAGTCAGCAATTGTATAATTAATTTTTAAATTAAGTTTAGTTGCCAGCCTTAATGCTTTTTCCTTTCCGGCATTGCTAAAATCAACCGCATCTACATCCCATCCGTTTTGAGCGGCATAAGCAGCATTTCTTCCTTCTCCTTCGCCGGGGAGGATTAGCTTTCCCGGTTTTATCTGCTCCAACTGTTCCTTTAAAAACTGATTGGGAAAGGTTCCGTAAACAAATTCATCATCAGAGAATCTTTGGTTCCAAAAAATGTTGTTCATATATCTAAAATTTATTTTTGCAAAGTTATTAATAATCGGCGCTTATTAAAAAGCTAATTCAAATATTTAATGTTGAGATAACATCTTTTTAGTAAACAGATGTCATCTCTTTGTTAAAATAAATGAAAAATCTTTTTATCTTTGTAATACTAAACGAACAGAAAATTGATGACTGTAAAAAACATAGATAAGATAATTGTAATTGGCGATAGAATTCTTCTTAGACCTGAGGAACATTCCGACAAAACAGCAAGCGGATTATACCTGCCGCCGAATGTTAGTGAGAAGGAAAAAATACAAAGCGGGTATATAATAAAAACCGGTCCCGGGTATCCGATCCCCTCAACTCCGGATGATGAGCCGTGGAGAGAGACTAAGGATTCAACAAAGTATATTCCGCTTCAGGCAAAAGAAGGCGACTTTGCAATATTCCTAAAGAAGGAGGCTTATGAGATTGAGTTTGAGAAAGAAAAATTGTTGATAGTCCCGCAATCGGCAATTCTTCTATTGATCAGGAATGATGATTTTGGCATATAAAAAAAACCGCTTAAAAGAAGCGATTTTCTGAACAATTGGTTTTTATTTTGAAGGAGATTAATAGGTAAAAAGAAACGTTACGGCAAATACAACACATACAATAATTATGAAAAAGCCAATATCATAAGTATTAATTTTTTTAATAAATTCTTTTCCCTTTTTCCCCTCAAATTTTTGATAGCTAATCCAGTCGCCTTTTTCTACTGACCACTTTTCGCCTGTAATATTTTTATATTCAAATTGGTTCATTTTTCTATTTTCCTTTCTATAAATAAGTTCTCTTTAAAATGTTTTTCCGCTCATTAGCCGCAAGCTAACCAATTAACCGACAGATTTTTGTATCAAAATCTTAATAGTGAATTGCTTCAACGTAAACAATGTTACTTTTAATAAAGGTTCTATTATTTCTTATCTCTTCTTTCTTCTAACTTATTAATTTCTTCTTGCAAGCCATGGATTCAAAACTTATAATCGGTTTTCAGCAGAAAAAATTTAGCGCAAATACTATTCCCACCAGGTTAAAATTTCAAATCGTGAAGATTTAAGATTTACACTTGCATTATCTATTGCTTGCTTGCTGTAATATAAAAGTGCATTGCCGGTAGCCTGAAGATCCACAGATTGTCCGACAAAAATTGTTGCACCATAAATACCGGCGTTCCCAACTGTCCTTGTAACAATTGAAGATGAACCGTATGCGATAATAATACCCTTAAACGTGAAATTACCGCTTAAAGTCAAATTACCATTTACGACTAAAATTCCCGAACCTTCCGCGCTTCCAGAAAAATCAACATCACCCGAGGCATAAGTAATTTTAGGTTCAGCCGTAGTTCCTAACACAGTTCCCGAAGCATAAGTTCCGGACGGCAGGGTTATATCAGCGGCAAAAATTATATTTTCGGTTAGCTTCATCCAATCTGTCCCGTCTGAAATGGAGGTAACGCTCGGTGAGCCGCCAAGTCCTTTTATTGAACTGGAAATTTTTGGCTTAAGATTATCTACAATAAAAGCGCTGTCTGTTGGATCATCAACAGCTATTCCCGGAAGTGATGGGTTAGGTCCGGGGCTTCCATCCGAAAGATGATCATTTCCATCAATATCAATATTACCGTTTAAATTGAGAGCAAGATTATCTGCGGAAACATAAATTGAGGAATTGACTTCCGGCATAGTAATACCGCTTCTTTTCGCCGTAACCTTAGAAGTATGGGTAACGTCCTGGAAAGTGGCGACACACTTAATTGTTAAAGCCGAATCAGGTCCATAAATGTAAATATCATATTCGCCATCCATCAATTCATTGTCTGTAAAATTTCCCTTCAATGATTTATTTCTTCTCATCTTCTCAAGAAAAATTTCCACACCGGAGTTTGCGATTAATCGTGCCTGTGTGGCATCGAAAAAATCTACCGTTACTTGTGTACCGGCGTTAGCATTGCTGTTCAAGCTAATCATCATAAAAGAAAGAATTGCCGATATTCCAAGCACAACAATTAAAATACCTTTGCCAATCATAAGTTCCTCGGGTTTATAGTCATTTCCCAATAAGTAAATGGATATTGTCCGTCTACCATATCGGTCGTTTCAATCCAGATTTCTGATTTAATATATTTAATACTGTCGAGCGCCGCTGTTTCTTGCCCGGTAGTGTTAAAGTAGCGAAACTTTAAGTTGGTAATTCCTAGTGAAGGTCCGCCGTCAGAAATATTATTTACGGTTCGTATTAAAACTTTGTCATTCGGATTAGTGGTAGCCAATGCGTCTGATGTATCTCCGAGCGAATAACTTATTACGTCGGATGTTCCGTTCGAATCTATATCCGCATAAAATTCAAAAAATTTTTCTTGGGCTGAAATTATTGCCGCGCCAGTATGCCTGTAACCGACTTTTCTTAAATCGTTGTTAATAATTTCTGCAAGAGTTTTCGCATTACGTTGAAGTGTCAGCTCAGAATCTGAAGAGTATTTTACCTGGCTTGTGTAAATATTTAAATTCATCATTGCCATGAAAACTATACCGCCAATTAATGTGGCGCCTAAGATGTCTAATAGTACATTCATTACTTAAGTGTAAAAATAAATGATAATTTAACAGGGTAATTCATAAATGGACTCGAAACAGTAACTAAAACTTTTTTATAAAATGTTTGAACAGTCGAAAAAGTATCCGGATCGTCACCATCCACATATTTAACAGTAACAGAAATAAAATAATCTTCTGCGTGAGGCGCGCTTATAAGTTTTTCATAACCATTGTAGTCATCTACATCGTCATAACTGCCGTAGGTTTCTCCGGCATCCGGGCCCAAGTTTGCCAGCGAAGTTAAATTTGTAGTAATGTTCGTTGGAAAAGGAACTGTCGTTTCATCAAATCCTTTGACCTTGATCTCTTCAATCATGTCGTCAGCAAGGGAAAAAGCCGTTAGATAAACTTTATTTTCGATTTCGGCAGTCTGCGTATGTAATGCTGTGCGATTAAATTGAAGTGATGCTAAAGATAAAAAAACCAATGCCGCAATTGTTAACATTGATTGAACAGTGCTCATTAGATTCCTAAAGTTATGAATTACACAATATTATTCAAATTTTATGCCTCAAAATTATCAGATAATAGTGTTGAATAAAATGCAATTATTTAAGATCCTTTTCGTGGTCAGATTTAGGAAAATATTTAAAGTTCTGTTCTCCACCGATTATTTTTTCTTAATTCGCAAGAAATTCAATGTTTTCCGATTAATAAAGAAGAGCAATACACATTAACTCAGAGAACACAAATACGATTTATCATATTTCTTGTGCTTCGAACAGTAAACGGGTTCAGATGAGAAAATTATAGAACAAGTACATTTAACCGGTCATCAATTGCTTTAATGGTATTATTTGCCGAAATGAATAAAAATGAGCAAAGGATTATTTTATTCTGAAAATATGTTACCATCTCACTATCCCAAAAAGATTTTTAAAACCTTTTTATCAAACAGCAAATTATAATCATTTTTCATATCTTTGCATCAAAAATAAATCGACTAAAGAATTAATTTTAAGGAATCACAATGGCAGCAAACATCGAGATGATTGAGAAAATTTACCACGAGTTTTCACGTAAACTTGACATTGTACGAGATATAGCTGGCAGACGGCTTACCTATACGGAGAAAATCCTTTATACTCATCTTTGGAGTAAACCGGAGAAAAAATTAGAAGGAGGAAAAGATTATGCTGAGTTGGCGCCCGACCGTGTTGCGATGCAAGATGCAACCGCACAAATGGCGCTTCTTCAGTTTATGTCGGCAGGTCGTAAAACAGCGGCAGTACCTTCAACAGTTCACTGCGATCACTTAATCCAAGCACAATTTGGAGCTGCTGATGATTTAGGGCGAGCCAAAGAAGAAAACAAAGAGGTTTATGATTTCCTCGAATCAATCTCCCGTAAATATGGGATTGGTTTCTGGAAGCCGGGTGCTGGAATTATTCATCAGGTTGTGCTCGAAAATTATGCCTTCCCCGGCGGAATGATGATTGGAACAGACTCGCACACTCCAAACGCCGGCGGACTTGGAATGATAGCCATCGGTGTCGGCGGCGCTGACGCTGTTGATGTTATGGCTGGAATGCCCTGGGAACTCAAATGGCCTAAACTTATTGGCGTTAAATTAACAGGCAAACTAAATGGCTGGACTTCGCCGAAGGACGTTATACTTAAACTTGCTGGAATTTTAACTGTTAAAGGAGGAACTGGCGCTATTGTGGAGTATTTCGGTGAAGGCGCCGAATCAATTTCATGCACCGGTAAAGGAACGATTTGCAATATGGGGGCAGAAATAGGCGCGACAACTTCAATTTTTCCTTATGACGAAAAAATGGCTGCATATCTTCGTATTACCGGTAGAGCGGATGTTGCTAATTTTGCAGATTCTCATAAGCATGAACTAAACGCCGATAAAGAAGTATTCGAAAATCCCGAAAAATATTTCGACCAGGTAATTGATATAAATCTTGATGAATTAGAACCGCACATTAACGGACCATTTACACCTGATAAAGCTTGGTCTCTTTCGGAAATGAAAAAAGCTGTTAAAGAACAAAATTATCCAGATAAAATTAGTGTGGCGTTAATTGGAAGCTGTACAAATTCAAGTTATGAAGATATTGATCGCTCTGCAAGCATTGCACGGCAGGCTTTGTCTAAAGGATTAAAAACAAAAGCTCAGTTTACCATTACACCCGGCAGCGAGCAAGTACGCGCTACTATCGAACGGGACGGGCAGTTAAAAACTTTTGATGAATTCGGTGGTCTAGTTCTCGCAAACGCCTGCGGTCCATGTATAGGTATGTGGAAACGAATGGACGTAAAAACAGGCGAGCGGAATACAATTGTAACTTCGTTCAACAGAAATTTTGCAAAAAGGAACGATGGGAATCCGGAAACATTGGCGTTTGTTGCAAGCCCCGAAATTACAACAGCGCTGGCAATTGCCGGCAGTTTATCTTTCAACCCCATGACCGATGAATTAGAAAATGAAAAAGGAGAGAAAGTAAAGCTCGATCCGCCGGTTGGCAAAGAATTGCCCCCAAATGGATTTGACAAAGGTAGCGAAGGTTATGTGCCTCCAGCTGAAGACGGAAGCAGTCTTCAAGTGATCGTAAAAAAAGATAGTGAACGTCTTCAATTGCTTACTCCTTTTGCCCCATGGGAAGGTGAAGATTTGTTTGATATGCCAGTCTTACTTAAAGCTAAAGGTAAATGTACTACGGATCATATTTCTATGGCAGGACCATGGTTGAGATTCCGCGGACATTTAGACAACATCTCTAACAATATGTTCCTCGGCGCTATAAACGCTTACACGGATGAACCCGGAAAAACAAAAAATATTTTTACCGGTGAAACTAAACAGGTGCAGGAAGTGGCAAGGCAATATAAAGCTAATAATATTGGCTGGGTTATAGTTGGCGGTGAAAACTACGGTGAAGGCTCGAGCAGAGAACACGCAGCTATGGAACCCCGATGGCTTGGCGGTAGAGCGATAATTGTAAAAAGTTTTGCACGTATTCATGAAACAAATTTGAAGAAGCAGGGGATGCTGCCTCTTACTTTTGCAACACCAGCGGACTACGACAAAATTCGTGAAGATGATAAAGTAAGTATAGTTGGTTTAAAAGAACTACATCCTGATAATCAGCTAAAGCTCGTAATCAAGCATGCGGACGGTACAACGGATGAAGCTTTATTAAATCATACTTTTAATGACGCTCAAATTAAATGGTTCAAAGCGGGAAGCGCATTAAATTTGATTGCACGGATGCATAAAGATTAGTCTAAAAATTAAAGCTATTAATTATAACCTCCGACAAATTTTTGTTGGATGTTTTTTATAGTTAATGACGGAGAGAGTTGTTAAACGAAAAGCTGTTCAATTCTCTTTACTTCAGCCGAAAATAAATTTGCAAAAAAAACGGGCTGCCACTTAAGCATGACAGCCCGCTACTATAGTCCACCAACTATACTTCTACTACTAACTAAATTTATTCTGCTTTTTTAACCCAAAGCAACGGTTAAACCTTTAATGACTGACGCCAAACGAATGGCATCAAAAATTCTTTCTTCACCCGAACCAAGTTTTCTTACGCTTTCCTCGTGATTGTTAACGCATGATTCACAGCCATTAACCGCTGATACGGCGAGGCTCATCAATTCAAAAAATTCCTTGCCGAGAACCGGATTCATCATAATATTCATTTTTATTTTCGCCGGCATATTTTGGTATTTTTCGTTACTGCTTTTTATAAAGTGTTTATAACGATAAAACACATTATTCGTTGCAAGTAAGGATGCACATGCAATTGTTTCGGCAACCTCTGCCGGAGTTGCGCCGTTTTCTTCAGCTTTATTTAAAAATGCATTTGCTAATAATTTTACTTTTTCATTTACAGCTACTGCGCCCGCAATTAAATAAGTTTCCTTAAAACTTAAGTGCCCGGAATTAATCGTATTTTTTAAGTTAATCCTTAAATCCTTTACATACTTCGTCTCGCCATCAACCATCTTATCCAATGAATTAAAAATAGTTTCGCCGGCAATTCCGAGGTCCTTAAGTAAATCATTTTTAGTTTCTAATAATTCTGTCATCTTTTCTTTCCTGAAGATCAGCTCGCCCCTTAGTTGAAGCCGCAGGTTTACTGCGGCTATTCAACATCGGGATTGCCCTCCATAAACCGTTTTGCAGCTACCCGAAGGTGGCGCGATTTCGAATCGATTCACTGTCAGCCAAGCACAAACTTTGGCTGAATTTACTTTGATGGAGTAAATTTTTCTACCTGATTTTTAACTGGTGAAAGACTTTGAAGATAGGCAAATATTGCCTCTAAGTCCGCTTTGTTCATACCTGAAAACATTGTCCAAGGCATTACAGTTTGAAATCTGCCCGGGGTTACTTTTTGATTTACATAAGAACTGTCTACGTACATTTTGAAGCGATTAATAAACTGCTCACTTGTCCAGTTACCAAGTCCTGTTGTTTTGTCGGGTGTGAGATTGGCTGACCTCACTATGGAGCCGTCTTGGAGTTTAAATTCAAAGCCTCCCGCATACAATTCACCTACAAATTCTCCCTTGTCACTTTTCGTATGGCAGTCAATGCATCCTGCTGCTGTAATCATGTATTTGCCGTAATTAATTTTGTCGGATTGTTGAGGAATTTTGCTGAAGGAGGGTTTCTTTGGTATGGTATTTATAATGAAATTCATAGGGAAATCAGAACTTGAAATTTCAGTTTCGTTTTCAATTGGTTTCAAACTTCTGATATACGCAATAACTGATTCTATGTCATTCTTGTCAAGCTGACCGTAAAGATGGTGCGGCATTATTGGAAATAACGCTCTGCCGTCTTTCGATACCCCTGATGTAACGGCTCTGAAAATTTCTCCATCTGTCCAGTTTTTAAGACGAAAAGGTGTGATGTTTGGTGCGATATACTTACCTGGAAAACCGAGTTTTTGGTCAAATGTTTCGCCGCCTTTTCCTTCTGTTCCTGAAATCATTGGACCGCTAAATAAGCTCCAGTCACGTGTGGAATGGCAGGCCATACAAAGCATCACATGATTTGCGAGATAATTCCCACGTTCCATTTTTTCAATAGTTATTTCGACTTTTATTTCCGGGGAAGGACCAACATCCGGTAATGCGAATTTTACATACGAAAGAAGTCCTGTGATTAATATCGCAATTACACCAACAACGTAACCTGTAATTTTTAATATTTTCATCATTTTGTCATCAGTGATTATAGTGCTGGCACCGCACTTTTAATTGGTTGTAAAGTTAGTAATGTTCTTACTTAGCCTTGTGCATAACTTTAAGCTACGTGAAGCGTTTCCTGTCCTTTTTCCCAGTTGCAGGGACAAAGCTCATCCGTTTGAAGAGCATCGAGAACTCTTAGCACTTCTTTGACATTTCTTCCAACGCTCAAATCATTAGCGGAAACCCATCTTATTATTCCCTGTGGATCAACTATGTAAGTAACTCTGTAAGCAACTTTTTCTTCCGCTTCTAAAATACCAAGTGATTCAGCTAAAGATTTTGAAGTATCTGCTATTAACGGGAACTTTAAATCTTTTAAATCTTTATGATCTTTTCTCCATGCAAGATGAACAAACTCAGAGTCAGTAGAAGCTCCGACAAGCAAGGCATCCCTGTCACGAAACTCTTCGTAATTATGATTGAACTCTGCAATTTCAGTAGGACAGACAAAAGTAAAATCTTTCGGATACCAGAACATGACCATCCATTTTCCGCCGTTTATGTGGTCTTCATTCGATACGGTAGAGAACTCTTTTCCGTTCTCAATTGACACAACTGTCTTTTTTGTAAATTCCGGAAACTTTGATCCGAGCGATAATAATTTATTCATTTCAATACCTTTATTTCATTTTTAAGTTTAAATTTTAATTGTTTCAAACATAAACATCATGTCCGGGGTAGTCAAATAGATTATTCTTATAGGCGTATAGATTTTATCTATATATATTTATGGCGGCATTAATAAAATTTTCTGTTACGGGAAATAAGAATTCATAATAAATTCTTTTAGGTTGATTCTGATTGCTATTTGAACTTAATTAGAAACCAAACTATTAATTGATTAAAAATGACGCTCGCTCAATTATATTATATAGTGGCGGTAGATAACTTCCGCAATTTTTCTACTGCTGCAAATCACTGCTTTGTAACGCAGCCGACGTTAAGTATGCAAATTCAAAAACTTGAAGAAGAGCTTGGTATTTCACTTTTTAATAGGAGCAAAAATCCTATTGTGCCTACCGATATTGGGGTGAAAATAATAAGACAGGCGCGAATTATTCTACAGGAATCAGAACGACTTCAAGATGTTGTTGATATTGAAACCGGGCACTTTGCGGGTTTACTAAAGATTGGAATAATCCCAACAGTTGCACCTTACTTAATTCCGATGTTTCTTCAACCATTTGTAAAAAAGTATCCGTATATTGAATTAATAATAGATGAAATTACAACCGGAGAGATTGTAATGGCTATTAACAAAGATATTATTGATGTCGGAATTCTGGCGCTGCCGCTAAATGCGCAGGGTATGGTTGAAAAAAGTTTGTTTTACGAGCCGTTTATGGCATATCTTCCTAAAGATCATCAACTGATCACAAAAGAATATTTAACGGCTGAGGATATCTCAACGGAAGAACTTCTTTTATTAAAAGAGGGACATTGTTTTAGAGAACAAGCATTGAAGGTATGCGGCTCTACAGAGCGCAAGTTAAATAAGCATGGAAGCAAAATACTCTTTGAGAGCGGAAATTTGGACACGCTAAAAAAACTTGTTGAACAGGGTTTTGGAGTAACGCTGCTTCCTTATTTGGCAGTTGAAAGTCTTGGAGTAAATACCGAGCACGCTGTACTTAAAGAGTTTGAAATCCCTATACCTAAGAGGGAAATTGGAATGATATACAGCAAGACACTTTTAAAAAAACAATTAATTGATGCGCTAGGTGAAGAGATAAAAAACTGTCTCCCTCAGTTTTTACTTGACAAAAAAAACAGTTGGATATTAGGACTATAAATTATGTTTACTTACAAAAAAACAATTAACTTTTACGATTGCGATCCCGCAGGAATATTATTCTTTGCGAAGATTTTCGAATTATGTCATTCTGCCTATGAATCATTAATACGAAGCTTTAATCTTAAAGAAGATTATTGGAACAGCGATGAATTTGTTGTCCCGATAATTAAAAGCGAAGCGTCTTTTCATTACCCAATAAAAAACGGGGATGAAATTACGGTTGAACTATTTGTTAAGCAGTTAAAAGATTCATCATTTGAATTAAATTACATCTGCAAAAACACGCGGGGAGACTTGTGCAACGAGGTAAA
This sequence comes from Ignavibacteria bacterium CG2_30_36_16, assembly GCA_001873185.1. Lineage (GTDB taxonomy): Bacteria > Bacteroidota > Ignavibacteria > Ignavibacteriales > Ignavibacteriaceae > CG2-30-36-16. The sequence goes on from MNYQ01000192.1 coordinate 13,875, forward strand.
AACCATTCATGTATTTGTCAGAAAAAGCACATGGACGAAAACTAAAATGAAAGCAGAAATTCATAAGGGATTATTAAATTATTACAATCAAGCGTAGGCAGGAATAAATTTAATTAATATATTTTGATCTATAATTGTTTTTTTAACGGTACTCCCATATATTTGACATCCGTTTTGAAAAAATTTCGGGGCGTAGCGTAGCCCGGTTCATCGCGCCTGCTTTGGGAGCAGGAGGTCGCAGGTTCGAATCCTGCCGCCCCGACAAACAAATGAATTTTTAAATGAGTAATTTCATCGCGTCCCGATAGGGTCGGGAGGTCGCAGGTTTTCCGTCAGAGACGGACTGCCCCGAAACAAATCTTAAGAAGTTTGTACATTTTCCAACTGGATTGAGCAACTTCGAAGTAACATTTATTTTTTAACGTGCAGAAAAATTTAACTGCGCCCGTAGCTCAAGCGGATAGAGCATCAGCCTTCTAAGCTGAGGGTTAGTGGTTCGAGTCCACTCGGGCGTACGATTAATTAAGCACAATTCCAGTTCTATTTTTATTGAATTCCATTTTGATGGTGAGCGTAGCTCAGTTGGTTAGAGCACCAGGTTGTGGCCCTGGGGGTCGTGGGTTCAATTCCCATCGCTCACCCAGCCATTTATACTATTAAGATGGCCCCATCGTCTAGTGGTTAGGACATAGCCCTTTCACGGCTGTAACAGGGGTTCAAATCCCCTTGGGGTCACAATAACCCTCATTTTCGAAAGATTTTGAGGGCTTTTTTATATGCCTTTATCTTCAATGCTGAAGTATGCGAAATAGTATGCAACATTTCATCATCTAAAAAGCTTACCGGAACCGCAATTGAGCGATTCTTTTTATAATTTCTCTTTTTTATCGTCACTGAGAGTACCCGGAAGGTACGTGGCAATCTTTTAAACTGTATGAAATTACTTTCAAAAATGCGGAATTAGCTAACGGACAATGACATAAAATAGATCAATTTAGGTGAAAATTACTTAACGCAAGCAATTAGCAGAAAGGTAATTTTTATGTTTATTTCAAAACGTTTAAATGGTATCTACAATTTATACTACAGCAAATCAGATGGGACCGTACTTCTGTCTCATCTAAGGACAAACTAAAGCCAGAGGCTTGCATTTTTCAAATCAACTTTACTGAATAACTAGCAGAAAAGGAAAGTCCCAAAACAATGCCCATCTTTTACTGTAGAAGAAAAGAATAAGGGTATACGGAGTAATTAAGCCACCAGTTTTTTTCTCAATAACAACATCTTTTTTGTTTGAATAAATCCATCTGCTCTTAGTTGATAGAAATATATTCCGCTTGATAGGTTTGCTGCGGAAAATTCTGCCGTGTAATTACCTACCGGTATTTCTTCTTTTGTCAGGTTACTTTATTTTTGATTTAATATCTCAAGTTGCTCAACAAAGGACTCAGCATTAATTACTGTGATTTTAGGGAACCTAATTTCTTTCAAGAGTTAGAAAATGCTTGTCGTTCGTAACCAAGAGGTGTGAATTTGAATTTATTACACAATCTACAAATTTATTGTCATCAGCATCTTCATTGATAAGATTCCAATTAAAGTAGATAGGTGTTTTAATAACGATTGGCAGGATCAGCAGTGATTTTATTACATTACCCGCAACCGGGCTGTTATATTTTTGTGAAATCACTTCTTCATATTCCATCAATATTTCATTTGTAACGAACAAATCATATTTATCTGCAACTAATTTTTCATAGATAAAATGATATTTCGATCTCGAAGATATTGATACAAGCAGAACGTTTGTGTCGAGAACAACTCTTAGTTTATCCTTCATTTAACCAGGCATCCGTGGTTTCATTTGAGAATTTCTTCTCATCCCAAATCTTATCTGCTTCTTTGGTTGCTTTTTCGGCAAAGTGCTTTCCCAAAACTTTTTTCAATTCATCCAAATCCTCCGGAGAAAGATTTTGAGAATAAAGTTTCAGCAATTCCTCTTGTACGTTACTTAACGGCTGAGCTAACATAATTTATTGACTCCTTCTTGTTTCTGCTTATTAAATGTATAAATACATTTAGAAAAATCCAATAACAAACTTTCCGTCTAATCAGTTTTAGTGAATGGTCGCGACCATTCTGTTTTTAAATTATCTTAACTCAACAACACCATCTTTTTTGTTTGAATAAATTCATCTGCTCTTATCTTATAAAAATAATTATCCATACAAATCTTTATTGATCCTTTACGAGGATCGGTTTTACGGGTTTAATTCTTTTCTACAAATATTAAACATCTAAGAAGTTTAATACACAACCTAAAATTCTAAAATGAATCTTGAGTAAAGAAAATTTTTAAGGCAGCTGGATTTTTATTGAACAATTATTCTCAACCTGAAAATTCGGACTACCATTGATACTATTTTCTTGCTGATTTTCTGCATTGGAACGGTTGTAAGGATAGAATAGGCGTAGCTGTCCTCTGAACTTTTTTCCCCTGTGCATTTTTCGTTTCCTCTTTTTAATTTACTCTAACAGAGCCTGCTCG
>MNYQ01000118.1 GCA_001873185.1 Ignavibacteria bacterium CG2_30_36_16
CATCAGCAATGGCGCCTGGGTTACATCCACTCCAGCTTCTGCGCCCGGTTACAACCAATCATCATGCGTTGCACACGGCGAACTTTATAAAATGTCGGGAACCGGATCGGTTAGTGTTTTTGAAAAATTTACTCCAAACACTGATGGTACGGGTTTGTGGACTACACTTGCCTCAGCTCCTTCTGCATTAAACAATGCACAAGCATCTATTGTTTATGATAATGGAGATTACATATACGCAAGCAGTGCAGATTATGCTACGCCGACATCTTCGGCTTTTGCAAGATATAACCTTACATCAAACACATGGGAAACACTGACCGGATCTCCAAATCCCAAACGATATGCAGGCATGGCTTATCTTAACGGAGTTATTTATTTGATCGGAGGATTAGTTCCCACCGGAGGCGATCCAGTAGTTTGCCAGAAATATGATATTGCCACACAATCATGGGGAACAATTGCTCCTTCATTGGAGGCGTTAAACTTTACCAAATGGTCTGTGAGCACTGATGGCAGATATGTATGGCTTGTTGGTTCGGGCGGAGGATACTCAACTTATCCTTCATCAAACAAAGTTTATTATTATGACCCAATTGCAAATTCCTGGCAAATGGAAAGTATGCTTCCCGCAGAAAGAGGTTTAGCCCTTGGTTTGTTTTTAACAGGGCACAATAAACTTTTCTTCGGCGGCGGAAACGTAGGTGGTTCGGGTACGGCTTTCACTAATCAATGCTGGGAAGGCACCGGAGGAATTTATATACCGGTTGAACTTGTTTCTTTCTCGGCAAGCGCAAACGACGGCGAAGTTTCATTAAATTGGACGACGGCAACTGAAACAAATAATGCTTCTTTTGAAATTGAAAGGAGCTTAGATAATATCGATTATATTACTATTTCAAATTTAAAAGGTAACGGTACAACAACCGAGATGCACACCTATTCATTTACTGATGTAGTCAGCATATCAGCTAAAATGTTTTATCGATTAAAGCAGATTGATTTTAACGGCAGTTTTACTTACTCAAAAACCATTGAGGTAGATGTAAACACAATGCCCGGTGATTTTGTTTTGTCCCAGAACTATCCTAATCCCTTTAATCCGTCAACAACAATAAAATATTCGGTGTCCAAAATTATAAATAATCAATCGTCAATCATAAATCTTAAAGTTTATGATGCGCTTGGTAATGAAGTGGCAACTTTAGTTAATGAAGAAAAATCTCCTGGTAATTATGAAGTTGAATGGAATGCATCCGGTTTTGCATCCGGTGTTTATTTCTACCGTTTGAAGGCGGGTGATTTTAACTCTGTTAAAAAACTTGTTTTGATGAAATAATTTTCTCTCTCATTTCAGTTCTCTGCGCAATAATAATAAACTTGTGCGGAGAACTGCAATTATGAATTGTGCGTTCAATTTAGAAGAATAAACCATTGCCGTCCGATTTATCGGACGGAAAGTATTTAGCGATTTATTTTTGACTTTAGCCACATTCAGAATTCTCAAATGGTGCTAAAGCCATTCTGCTTTTTCCTATCTCCTCTCCGTTCGTCCGTTGGCTAACGGATACAGCAACACAGTCATAATTTATACTCCTTACTTTTTATTTTGCACTTTTTACTTTTTACTTTTTACTTTTTACTTTTCACTTTGTGTTTGCCTTCCTAACTCAAATCATCCTCCGTTTTTATTTCACATTTTTTTATCATTTTATGTAAGTTCGTTCTATTTATTCCGATGTGAAGAGCCGCCTGAGAGATGTTGCCGTTAAATTTTTTCAATAGGTTTTCTATAAACTGTTTCTCTACAATTCGGCTTGCATTATCCGCCGCTGCTTTTCTCAATTCATCCATTTCTTCCCATGTTTCCGGAATTAATTGCAAAACACTTTTTGATTCATTCAATTGCTGAAGGATGAGATGCTCTGTATTAATTGTTTCTCCTTTAGCCAAAAGAACCGCCCTTGTAATAAAATTCTGCAATTCTCTTATATTGCCGGGGTAGTCGTATGCTTTTAACACATCCATCGCTTCGGTGGAAAATCCATTAAACAATACTTTCATTTCTATGGATGCCGTTTTGGCAAAATGAATAATTAATTCTGTGAGGTCTTCTTTTCTTTCCCGCAACGGCGGAACATGAATAGGAAGAACATTAAGCCGATAAAATAAATCTTCTCTAAACTTTCCTTCTTTCACTAAAGAAGCAAGATTTTTATTTGTCGCCGCAATTATCCTTGCCTGCGTTTTAATACTGGCTGTACCGCCCACGCGATCAAATTCCTTTTCTTGCAGAACCCTAAGCAGCTTAACCTGCGCCGTAAAATCAAGCTCGGCTATTTCATCTAAAAACAATACTCCGTCAAAAGCAAGTTCAAATTTGCCAAGCTTTCTTGTAGAGGCTCCGGTAAAAGCACCTCGTTCATAACCGAACAACTCGCTTTCGAGCAACTCCTTTGGGATAGCCGCACAGTTAATCGCGACGAATGGTTTTTTCTTTCTATCGCTTTGAAAGTGAATTTGACGGGCTACTAATTCCTTACCAACTCCACTTTCTCCGGTTATCAGAACAGTGTTATTGTTAGTTGCAAACAAAGAAATTGTTTCTTTTAGTTTTTGCATCGTCTGGCTGTTCCCAAGCATTTGGGCGTAGGGTTTACGGGTTTCCTCTTCAAACGATTTTGTTCTGCTTAATAAAATTCTTTGTTGAAGCGCTTTTTCAATGATAAACTTCAATTCTTTTAGGTTTGGAGTTTTTGAAATATAATCAAATGCACCAAGTTTCATAGCTTCAACCGCCGTATCAATTGAAGCATAATCTGTGATGATAATTACAGGTAAATCTTCATCTACTTCACGAATTTGTTTTAGAATCTGCAGCCCGTTTGTTCCTTCTTCAAGCATTAAATCAAGCAGCACCAAATCGGGATTATTTTTTCGGATCAAATCAATGCCGTCTTTTCCGGTGTAAGCAGAGGTGCAAACAAATTCCTTTCTAAGAATTAGTGTAAAATCATTCACAAATTCTTTGTTGTCATCAATGATTAGGAGTTGAGTTTTCAAGGCATAATTCCTTCATTTAGTTCTATTGTAAAAACAGTTCCCTCTGTCACGCTGCTGGATTTAACATAAATTCTTCCGCCATATTTTTTCAAAATTTGTCTGGCAGAAAATAAACCGAAGCCCGAGCTTGAACCCTTAGAATAGCCGCTTTCAAATATTTTTTCCCACTCACTTTCAACTATTCCTATGCCGGTATCCGTTATACCAATACAAATTTTTGGCGCTAACTTATACACTTTAAGCGAAATTTCTTTTTCTTCTTTTTGTAACAGTGCTTTCATTGAATTCTGCAGGCAATTATCAATTATATCTGCAAGCTCATAGCTTTTAATTAAAACTGCTATTTCCTCATCAAAATATTTGCTTCTTGAAACTTTGACTTTGTTTTTTTCAAAGATTCCGCTGAGAGAGTGGCAAGTATTTTTAATTACATCGATTGGGTTGCATGAATAAGATTGATATACAATTTTCTTAATACCACTCAGTGATTCTTTGGTATTGTTTATGGCTTTCGCAAATTCAAGATGTTTTTTTTCATCTCCGTGATTCCGGGAATCTGATAAAATTTTTAATGACCGTTTTAATTGCTGCAACAATTCATTATTTATTTTTATTGTATGCGACAAATCGATAATGGAAGTCAATTTTGGCAGCACCATTTCATTAAATGTTATAAGCCTTTCGGAAATAGTATTTATATATTGAGTGTCTTTTGAATTTTCCGATGCGTGTTCATATAATAGTTGAAGACTATTTAAGTTTGATAAAGCCCAGGCGCCATGGGAAAACAGCATCAATTCGGACAATAAATCATCGGTAAAATTTTCTATGGATTTCATCTTGTTTTGATTTCTTGTAATCCAAAGAAAAACAAGATTGGGAATAGCAATACTTGCAGAAGATATTAAAACTGGCAAAAAATATTTCTGAAAAAAAGATTCGGAATCATTTGTTAATAATAATAACAACCAGTAGAGAGAAATACTTGACGAAACAAACCCAAGAGAAAGTTTAATATTCCATTGATATTTTCGCAGACCTCTTTTTGTCCCCGCATACAAGATAAGGAAAGTTAATATTGTTGTAAGAATATAAAACTGGATCTCTCTGATTTTCAAAACTCTAAAAGTATGCCCGGGGAGGGTGTAAAAAAAAGCATACAAGCCGGTCAATTCATCAACATAGTAAATACTTCCCGGTTTCAAACTTGTTAAGATAATTTCTTTCCCGCCGTAAAATTTTACTTTAACATCATATAGTTTATTTCGATCAACGCCAAAATGGGCAATGTATTCGCTGTTCTGAGCATTGCCAAATGTTTCCGAGCCGGCTTGTTTATAACCTCTAAGAAACGATGGATCATCCAAATGCGTATGCTCATAAATCCATATTTTAGCGCCCCAGCCATCAGTATTTGAAATTACACCGCGCGGTCTGATTTTAATAAAGTTATTATCGTTTAAGTTGTTAACCCATAGTGCATATTCATTAACTCCATAAGTAAAAATATCAATGTCCCCGTCGTTGTCGATGTCCGCTGCGGTTGAATAATGTAAAATAGGAATTGTTATTTGCATCTCTATAGTTTTGTCGATAAAATATTTTCCTTCAATATTCATGAGAAGAAAATTTTGCGGTTTTTTTTTATTTAGATCGGAGACGAAAATATCCGTAAAGCCATCGTTATTAAAATCACCGGTCGTAAGAGAAACATAGTTAAGGATTGAATCACCCGGCAATATTTTATTTAATCCGAACTGTGTGGTAACATCGGTAAAAAAACCCCTGCCGTTATTTTGGAACAGCATTAGGAAGGAATGATCGGAGACAGTAAGAATATCAAGATCGCCATCGTTATCAAAATCCGCCGCAGAAGCGCCGGAAGTTTCCGTAACATTTAATGGGCTGATTCTTTTTTCTGATTCATCTGTAAAGCTTCCTTTGCCCTGAATCAATAATTTGTTCTTCCTCCATTTGTTAGCGATAAACCAATCGTTTTGGTCATCGCCATTAAAATCAGCAAAAAGCGATTGTTGGTTCCATGATTGGGTTATCTTTTTATACGAAGTATCTATCTTATTCAGTCCGTTAAAAAAAGAATTGTTAACGATAATTTCATAACCGGTTTTATCAAGAGGACCGTAGTAGTAGCTTACGCACAAATCCATTTTACCATCTGCGTCAAAATCGACCGGCTTAATATTAAAAGGGATGTGGCTGTTGTCATCAAAAAGCAGGGGGATTGACTTTGCCTTAAAAAAATTCCCTTTTTTATCATTTTCAAAAACAGCCAAAAAGATACCGCCCGTATCAGAAATAACAATAACAAAGTCAATAAATGTATCACTGTTATAATCAAGGAAAGCAGCGGACGGTCCCAACAGTTCATCTTGTTTAAACGGAGATGAAACAACCTTACGAAAAGGTGTTTCCCGGTCATTAACAAAAACCGTAAAGAATGCATCAACGCCTTTGTTAACCGCCAGAATATCGGGCAGCCCATCGTTGTTAAAATCATAAATGCCGCCAATATGATTGAAGGTGTAATCGTCACTTTTAATGCCGAGCACTTTACTTAAGTTGGCAAAATAATTATTCTCTGTTAAGCCGGCTTTGTAAACATAACCGTCTTGTTCGGAAAAGAGAAGAGAATCTTTGTGATAACTTTTATAGCTCGTAAACCGATAAGTCGATGGGATTTTCATTTTCAAGTATTTGTTGTGCTCTGTTCTCAACACGACATCGGCGTAAGCAATATTTTCGCGATAACCAAAAACCAATTTGCTTTTGAAACTGTTATCTAAAACAAACCTTCCATGAATGTAGCGGTAAATTTTCCTTTTGCTATCTAAAGCAAAAATTGCATCCGAAAAACTTTTTAGATTAATTATATCTGCTTTGTTTTTTTCTTCAAACTGTATCCTGGTAAAAGTATTTCCATCAAAAAGGAAAACACCTTCAGAATTGGTGAGTAAAAATATTTTCTGTGGTGAGATGAACTTTAATAAATTTATGTGCGACTTCAGCGGGGTTTTAATTTCTATCCAGCTATTGTTTTGATATTTCAGCATACTTCCAAAATTACCGATCGCATAGGTCAGCCCCTCATCAATTTTAATCAACGCCTGCATCGGTAAAGGAAAAACGAATGGATCTTTTCTCCATTTCCCTTTTGAGAAATTATAAAAATGTGTGCGCCATTGATTATCCATCGCTGCGGCAATAAATTCATTATGAGAAATAACGGCGAATAAAATCCGCGTGTACCCGGATGGGATAATTGTTTTATATCTTATTGTTTTATTGTTCAGGTAATGAATTACATCTCCTTCTTTCGTCTTTACCCAAAAATCATTACTTGAAACTGCGCTAAGGATATTAGTTTCTTCGGGAAAAGCATAGTTGATTTTTTCCCATTTCCACTTTTGTTGAGGGTGAAGATTAACATAACTCCCGGAAAAAAGAAGCAACAATATGAAAACGTTTAGTCTCATAATAAAATATAATCAAATCATAATTTAGAAGATAGAAGTTTGAAACCAGAATTTGGGATCTGGTTTATTTTTCATTTTCAGTTTATTAGCCGCCGGCTAAAAATTTAATAACAAAAAGCTCCGGAAAAAAATCATACAAAGAAAATTTGTGATGGAATTGGTTTGTAAAAAATAAACGAATAACAATGAAGCGTTGTAACCCGATAAAGCAACATTGTTGCTTTGTTGCACTTCAAACAATATAAAATCCAACCCCCGAAGTTTCTCGTAAACCAAAGAGAAATAATCACTTAACATAAATTTCCGATTGGGTATGATAGTTGCTTTTTACTATTAAAAAAATTATACCAGTACATACGTCAATTAAAATTTTATAAAAGTATGGAAAATAAATCTGTCAAATTTGATCGTGCATATAAGCTGTGTCCCAAATGCAATTTCTTCTGTCATTTGTCCGAACATGATCAATACTGTTCTTTATGCGGAACGCAATTAATTGACAAATGTCCTGCTTGTTCAGCAAGCATAAGTAATCCGTATGCTAAATTTTGCAAAGAATGCGGAACTGCATATCCCGGAAAAATTCAAATAAATAAACAATCATTCTAAACACTAATAAGGTAGGTCATGAAAAATATAATCACTCTTTCACTTTTTTCTTTTTTGCTTCTTGCATTTTTATCATCGTGCAGCAAAGATGAAAATCCGGTTGCTCCGGACAGCATAAAATCTCTAACGATGAGCCATTGGGGCGTTGATTGGTCTAAAGGGCTTGTCGGCTCTGAAGGCAACGATGTAAATGATGCTGACGGCGAGACTATTGGGTGGTGCCCCAACGGCAGCGGTACAGGTTCCGGCATCTGGTATCGTTCGCGCAACGATAAAATATATCGTATAAGCGGGGGCGAACTATCGGGTGTTACTTCGATTGATACAACCAAATGGGACAACGATGTTTGTGATACTCCGCTGGCAAACGGCGATCTTTGGGCAGCACAAGCAAATGACGGCTTCGTGGTTTTTAAAGTTGTTGAGCTTCCTACAGACCCAAATGATTACCAATGGAAAGTGAAAGTGCAATACAAGTTTAGTGCTACAACAAATTTTTAATATTTAAAAAGAGCCAATATTTAAATTGTCTCTTTTTTATTAATCAGAGAATAAAATGAAAACATACAAAGGTGTCTTACTAATTATCGTCTTGTTTTTAGCTGCACAAAATGTAAACGCGCAAATCTATTCAACTACAACCGGTGGGAATTGGGAGGATACGACTTCCTGGATTGGATACAAAGTACCCGGGGCGCTTGATTCGGCTATCATTCAAGGTCCAATAACTCTTAATTTTGATGCGCCAACTCTCCATGATCTGTTAATTTCGGAAAACGGATCATTATTGAATGGTTGGGTGAGCAGCTTCACAGTAACCGGCAATGTATGGGTTAACGGAAATGTTAATTGTCCAAGCGTTTCAGATTTCAAGATTGGTGGTGATCTGCATTTAAATGGAAACTGGAAAGCGAATCTATTATTTACCGGTACAGAAAATCATTTTCTTTCAACAACTCCAACCAGCGTGTTTGATCCATACACTCATTTGCTTGCTTTGGAATCAAAAATAATTGCAGCGAGTGATCTTTATCTGTGTGGAAACGGATATCCCCATATTGTGGCAAAAGAGATTGATCTAACGGCAGGTTATTCTATGCATCTTTTCAAAGTGAGATTAGGCCAAGAATATTATTATATTAACGGCGGTATACGCACCAAGGTAATTGGGGGCAATAATACAATTTATTTTAACGAAGAAGTTCTCGCTTACACGGATCAATATTATTTCGAGTATTCCGATCTGCAGGATGTAACGCTTCAAGGGAAATTGTTCTTTGGAGGAGGAGTCAGGTTGTTAGGAGAAGTTATTAACGCTGATACCTTAAAAACTGCGGTTGGGGTAGGGAATTGGGTTGTAGAGGTTCTTGGTAATCTCACAAATAACGGGAATATTGAGGATGGATCCTTGAAATTCACTTTCCACAACAACTTTACAAATAATGGGGTTTTCGTCGTTCCGGTTGTTACCTTCCTTGGCATGAATGATCATCAAATAATTACCACACCCGGTAATTGGATAAAATTCACAAGCAATTTTCTTGCTGAAGAAGGAAAAATCATTGCAGAATCTGATCTCTATTTAAGTGGTAATGGTGCAGGAGTCCACCTGGTAGCTAAAGAAATTGATTTAACACTGGGGCACACTCTATATTTACGAGATTTAAGAGTCGGTTTAAATTCAGCGGCAATCAAAACAAAAATAAACGGTGGTGGAAATTCGGTTTACTTGCGTGGTGGTCTAAACAGCTACTACGAAAATTGTGATTTGTATGATCTTAATTTTAGAGGGTACACGGTTTTTAAAGGTAACAATACAAATTTATATGGAGAGATTGTAAACTTAGATACCTTAACAAACAACTCTCAAATTACACTGAACTCGTATGGTAATTTTACAAACCACGGAAGAATGTATAATTCAAGTTATGATATTAACATGAACATTTATGGTGATCTTACTAATGATAGTAATTACTCCGCCATCAGTACCTCACTTGTAGGCATGCATGATCAGAACATTTTTCTCCCGACAGACAAACCATTGAATAGTATGATAACAACCTTTAAATCCGAATTAACCGGGGCTACTTATCAATGGCAGAAAAATGGAATCGACATAGGAAATGCAACTACTAATCAACTCGTATTTAATTCTGCCTTAACAGTAAACGAATACGGTACATATCGATGTATTGTTGATGAAGTTCCATCACGAAAGGTATTTGTCGGAAACTCAGCGCCACCGGCATTTGAAATATATGATGTGCAAATTACAAATCTATCTTTAACGCAAACTCAAATCGAGTGGAAGACTACCGTTCCGGCAAGCGGTTTTATTTTCTATGCTGAAAACGATACAACTAACGGTTATCCATTGGAAGCTATGGAACCACAAGACCTTCGTCTCCAACACAGTTTAACTCTTGAAAATCTTACAACAGGATCAACCTATTATTTCATAATTGATCAGAATGATTCTGCGTGGAATAATATACGTTCGATACCTTACAACTTTGTTGCTGGTGATAGCATCGTCGGGATAAATGACCTTGATAATGTTCCTAAAGAATTTTCTTTGTCACAAAATTACCCGAATCCCTTTAACCCGACTACGAGAATTAACTTTACTGTACCAACATCACTTACACCAACACTCTTAACACTAAAAATTTATGACATTGTAGGGAATGAAATTGCAACTCTTGTTAATGAAGAAAAAGCCCCGGGAACTTACGAGGTGGCATTTGACGCCGCCGGACTGACCAGCGGGGTTTATTTTTACAAAATTCAATCAGGTTACTTTACCCAAACAAGAAAACTGATACTTATCAAATAATTATTTGAACGATTCATTCTAAGGTGCTATTATGAAAACATTATCTTTTCTTTTACTACTTTTGTTTGTTCACACAAATGTTTCTGCTCAAACTGCAGTAACATCTCCTATTACTACAAATACAACATGGACTGCTGCGGGCAGTCCGTATATTCTCGGCACTCAATATGTTGAGGTTTATAACAATTCCGGCGAGGTCACTTTAACTATTGAAGCCGGAGTCGAAATTCAGGGAGAATATTATTACACGGGCGTTTGGCCCAATTACGACTACTCGAGATTAGTAATCGGAGAAAATGCAGCGTTAGTAGTTAACGGAACAAATACTAACCCGGTTATTTTTACCAAAAGTCCTACGAGTTTAGAAGATAAAAACTGGGGCGGAATTATTTTTACACAAAACTCCCGCGCTTCGCAGACGGTTATAGATAATGCAATTATACAATTTGCCGGCGGCGAAATGGAAGGTGTAATAGAAATTTATACTGGCACGCCTCGGATTTCAAATGTTACTTTTAACAATTCAACCGGTTTATACATTTACGCCGAAAACACATCTACCCCGGTTATCCAAAACTGTACTTTTCAAAACGCAGATAATGGAATTATGCTTAATGATGCTTCCGGGTCAATTACAAATTGTAATTTTAATGTTAGCGGAAAAGCGATAGAACTATCAAAAAGTTTTCCTGTTTTATCAGCAAATACATTCGCTAACGAAAACTTTGTCCGCATAAACGACATAACAACATCGGGCACATTGAGCAAACCGGGCACACTTCTAAATGGTAAGACGGCGCCGTATTCCCTCGGCGATAAGTCCGTTTATATTCATAATGCTGTTTTAACTCTTGAAGCAGGCGTTGTTATTGAAGGAGAATATTATTATACCGGCAACTGGCCTGACTATGATCACTCCCATCTTGAATTGGACAACAACGCATCAATTAAAATACTCGGAACGGAAGCAGAACCAGTTGTTTTTACAAAGAGCCCGTTTAGCCTCGATAACAAAAACTGGGGTGGTTTAATTATTCATAACGATGCAAACTTTTCTAACTGTGAAATCACACACGCTGTTTTTGAGAATGGCGGCGGCGAGGTTGGCGGCGCGCTGACAATAATCGGGGGCAATCTCTCCATCAACAACTGCTTGTTTAGAAATAACTCCTGTGGGTTATGTTTCGACTCTTCATCTACAGCTTCTATTATAGAGTCTTCTTTTTTAACCAATGGAGATCAAGGTATTCTTATTTTAAATAATGCTTCACCTTCAATAACTAATCTATTAGCCGACTCGAACCACACAGCTATAAATGTTGAAGATGCTTCTTTTACTATGACAAATTCAACTGTTCAAAATTGTGAATCCGATGGTATACGTATAAATAACGGCATTAATATAAATATTGATGGCTGTATCATCAGAAACAATTATTATGATGGTATATGGGTTCCCTCAAATTCTGTATCGGTTATTAATGTAACTAACTCATTTCTTACAGGCAACGACAACGGCTTGAATGCATATATGGAAACCGGATCAGCCATCACTATTAATAACTGCAATATAATAGATAATTCAAATTACGGAGTGCGTAACCACAATGAGATAATAATCGACGCAAAAAACAATTGGTGGGGCGATCCTTTAGGTCCTTTTGATAACTCCGATGATCCGAACGATCCGACTCATCTTTTTAATCCCGGTGGTCTTGGCGATGAAGTTTCGGATTTTGTAGATTATTCGGGCTGGAGTGTAGTGAATGTAAAGGATGAAATAACGGAACCGGTTGATTTTACATTATACCAAAACTACCCAAACCCGTTTAATCCAACAACCACAATAAAATATTCAATTCCAGCTGTAGGCGCGCACAGCGGTGCGTCTGTACAAAACATTTTATTAAAAATTTACGACATTCTTGGCAATGAAGTTGCAACGCTTGTAAACGAACAGATAGCCCCTGGTAATTACGAAGTACAATGGAATGCCACATGTTTTGCATCGGGCGTTTATTTCTATCGTTTGCAAGCAGGTGAATTTAATCTTGTAAAAAAACTTTCATTAATTAAGTGATATATATAGCATTTAAAACTTATAGGTCTTTACAAATCTATTGCATAGAAGAAATACTTTAGATCCATAATATGTGTAAGGAGATATCATGAAAACAATAATTTTATTAGAATTTGCATTTTTGTCTATTCTCTTAAGCAATGCCAATGCACAATGGACAAATACAATTTTATATCCAGATGGAGCCAGTGCCACTTCGGTTAAGTTTATTGACGAACTCAACGGGTTTGCGGCAGGAGGCTATGCAGTATTTAGGACTACCGATAAAGGTGAAACATGGATAAGTTGTCCAATTCAAACACAAATTATATTGAACTCCCTTTCTGTTGTATCCACTCAAAATTTTTGGGTTTGCGGTAACAGCGGTGCTATCTATAAAACTACTGATGGGGGCGATTCCTGGATTGACCAATCGGTAAATATTTCAGGCGATCTTAACTCTATCTTTTTTATTGATGTTAATTTGGGATTTGCTGTAAGCACACATGGAGCAATATTAAAAACGACTAATGGAGGAAATACCTGGGATTCACAAACTTTTACAGCAAACTTTCACGATATTTTCTTCATTAATGCTCAAATTGGTTGGGCTGTCTCAAATGGAATATGGAAGACCGTTGATGGAGGAGAAAATTGGGTAAATACATTAACCATTTATAATAATTTGACCAGTATTTATTTTCTTGATGAAAATATCGGATTCTTTGCCGGATCGTGGGTATCAGGCACAGGAGGAGGTATATTTAAAACATCTGATGGTGGTTCAACATTAAATACAATTTATAATTGTGTTGGTAAATTGAATTCAATAAACTTCATTAATTATAATGTTGGTTGGGCAGTAGGTCCTTACAATCAAATATTGAAAACAACAAATGCTGGAGCAGATTGGGAAAGCCAAGCCCCAGACATATTGGCTACTACCACCGAGCATACTTCAGTTTATTTTACTAATGAGAACAACGGGTATGTAGGACCCGTAATGTTTCAGACAAATGACGGTGGAAATACATGGAGAAAACAATCAGTTCAAACTCCTACATTCAATGGCACATTTGCCCTGGATCAAAACACTTGCTGGGTAGTGGGTGGTACTAAAATATTTAAAACCGCCGACGCAGGGGAAACATGGTCATTTACAACTCCCGAACAATTTCCGTTTAATAGCACGCCTTCATTTTACGGAATTTACTTCATCAACAGCTCAACAGGCTGGGTATGTGGAGGAAGCGGATATATCTTCAAAACAACTAACAGCGGAGTTAATTGGGTGCTTCAATCTAGTTTTGAGCATCGGCTTCTTAGATCAATTTTCTTTACCGATCAAAACAATGGCTGGGCTTGCGGTACAGATATTTCTTTCAACGATGCATTACTGAAAACCACAAACGGCGGCGAAACCTGGATTGATAATGATATGGGCACAACTGATGATTTTCAATCTGTACATTTCATTAATTCAAATCTTGGTTGGTTAGCATCGGACCTTAGATTATACGAAACAACAAACGGCGGAAATGATTGGACAGCTAATGCAGCTAATATTACTTCAACAAAATCAATTCACTTTAAAGATGAAAATATCGGTTGGGCTGCCGGTTTAAAGATGTATAAAACTACTGATGCAGGAGTTAATTGGTTCGAGATTACAAGACCTTCAGCTTACGGAGTAACAGGCATTTATTTTTATAATGAACTCATGGGCTGGGCTGGTGGCTTCGAAGGGCTTTTTTATACAAATGACGGTGGAGCAACCTGGTCAAAACAAGATGAAGCGCGAGTTGAATCAATTTCATTTACAGACCAAAACCATGGCTGGGCTGTAGGTTCAATGGATGGTTTTTATGGTTATAATACAAAGGCTATTCTTCGAACAACTAATGGTGGAGCTACCTCCGTTGACGAAGATAAGGATTTATTCCCTTCAAATTATTTTTTGTCGCAAAATTATCCAAATCCATTTAACCCCTCTACCACAATAAAATATTCGGTGCCCAAAATCATAAATAATCAATCGTCAATCATAAATATTAAAGTTTACGATGTTCTTGGCAACGAAATTGCAACCTTAGTTAATGAACAGAAATCTTCCGGCAATTATGAAGTTAGTTGGGATGCATCGGATTATTCTTCAGGTATTTATTTCTGCAGCTTAAAATCAGGGAATTATTCATCAGTAACAAAAATGTTGCTTTTAAAATAATTTGCATCAAATGCTTTTTTGTGGTGGTCATTTTAAAAGACCACCACAGAATATTCTGATAATAAAAAAAAGTAAGCGCATTTGTCGTTTCTTAAATAAAATTTCTCTTTATTAAAATTCTACAATCTTGTATTTTTTTGTATATTCCCTATATCAATTATATGGATATTAAAAAATGACAGCAAGTATGCTAATCATATTTTCAGGTATAATTGTTTCTGCTTTATTCATCCTTTATTTCTTCTTCTTTGAAAGAATTGGTAAAGGGGGCAAAAAGTTTATAATTGCGGGTATGTTAATATCATTCTATATCTTTTTGTACGAATTCATTTTGTTATCAGGTTACATTGACACCGCTTTCTGGCTATATCCTTTCTATTATCCTCTCTTTTTGTGTTTTTACCCGGTTATATATCACTTTTTGATCTATGCTACAAATGACAAAAATGACAGACTAATTGCAAACTATTTACATACATACCAGTATTAGCATTGTTCATAATCATAATTGCTTATTTACCATCTAACTATGAAGAAAAAATTTATTTCATAAAGAGTGATATTTATTCTTTTGATAATTCATCTGATTCATTCACTTTTTATCAGATTATTGTTTACCTGCTTTACTATCTTCAGGTTGTAATTTTTATTAGTTTATTTATTAGGCTTTATTCAATCCATAAGGAAAGGAAAAATAAATCTGGGGTTAAAGATTATCTTCCCAACTGGATTTTTAGTTTGATTTCATTACTCATTCTTTACGAATTTATTTTTTTACTATTAATTATTACCGATATTTACTCTTCTATGAAAGAGTTTGAAGCGATTTCAAATTTACTTTTAGTTCTCCTGCTTGGTTTTCTTGGGATTAAATACGACGCAATGATAATTAACATGAAACTTGCGAAAATAAATCTGCCTCAAAAACAATACTCTGAACAAAAAAATTTTGATGAGGAGTTTTCGTTTAAAGTTATGAAAGATTTTGAAGAGTTGATTGTTAGTCAGCAGCTCTATAAAAACAACGGATTAAAAATTGAACATGTATCAAAAAAACTTCATCTGCCGGTAAATAAACTGTCATTGTCAATAAATAGAATAACAGGTAAAGATTTTTCAAACTATCTAAATGGTCTTAGAATTGATGAAGCAAAAAAAATGATAGAAGGAAATAGAGAAAAACTTAGAATTGAAGATATTTTTCTCGAAACCGGATACTATACAAGAAGTACTTTTAACAGGGCATTTAAAGCACATACAGGTTTAACTCCGACAGAGTATATTAAGAGCATATCAAAAAGTTCATAAGTATTGTTGCAAATCGTCATTTGCAACATCATTTATTTGACTTTGAAAATCAATTTTATTTTCATAATTGTATCTTTTTAAAATTTTTTTTCGGAGAAAAATTATGATTCTACGCTATTTTATCACGGCATTTCTATTTTTCCTTTTCGCATCTCAATTCTCACTTGCACAGCATACGTATGTAAGAAATTTGGGACCAGATACAACAGACGAAAGAGGAGCTGAAGTAATTATAACTTCAGACGGTCATTATCTTTTCGTCGGCACAACTAAACTATTAAATGAAGACAAATTGAATATTATTTTAGCAAAGTACACATTTGCCGGTGAGCTTGTGTGGAGCAAAAAACTTGAATCCCCTTATCACGAAGATCCACGGTGTATTACTGAATTAAATGATGGGACAGGGTTTATAATCGGAGGATTGACAAAAGAGTTTAGCACAGATGGAGATTGGTTAATAATGAGGGTAGATTTAGCCGGGAATATCGTGTGGAAAAAATATTTTGTTGTCGAGAGCGTTTCGGTGGTGCGTAAAATATTTATGCTCGATGATAATAATTTCCTTACCATTGGACAGGTTTACGGATTATTACCGGATGTTCCTAAAGATGTTGACGGCGCTATAATAAAAATTAGCCCAAACGGTGATTTTCTTGATACATTAATAATTCCTGAACCAAAGAGAATTTATATAAGAGGCGCAACAATGGCTCGTGACGGAGGCATTGTACTTTGTGGTGATATCAAACGACCTAATCTATGGCGCTTTGATATGTATGTTGTTAAACTTGATTCAACTTTTCAAGTAGAATTCACAAAAACATACACTAATGCAAAAGATACACGTGCGGTAAGCATTACACAACTTGAAAACGGTGAATATTTTGCAGTTGGCACTAGAGATGTAGATGAATATGATAAAGATCCCTTTGTAATAAGGATAGACTCTCTCGGTAACCTGCTTCGTTCATACAACCATTGGCAATTAAGAAACGATCTGTTTTTTGATGTAAAACAACGCAAAGACGGTAAAATGGTAGTCGTTGGCAATTCCGGTAAATTTATGGTGGGAGGAGCCAGTTCAAGTGTCGGAGTATGGATTTTAGATACGAGCGGTGTAATGTTGAAAAGAAATGTTTTTGGGTCAATATCGAGACATAGTTCAGGCAATAATTTTAAAATACATAATGACTCTTTACTGGTAATTACCGGTTATGGTGCAATTAATAGTGATTATAGTGCTAGTACCGGATACCACTATTATGATAATGCAATTATTGCAAGAACAGATACAAACGGTTTTCATAACTCGATTTACAGAACAAAAACCGGTTTTAATTATGGTACTGTTGAGATAGGGACAAGTAAACAGGATACTCTTTACATAGTAAACAACGGCTTTCATAATAGACACTATAAAGTATTTTTAAATTCTAACAATCCCCCCGGTATTTTTTCATTAATTGAAGGTTTGACTTCATCAGACACATTATTTTCGTCAGATACACTTAGAATAATTGGAAAATTTACACCTAATGCGGTTAAAATTGATTCCGGTTATTTCAATTTTAATTATGCAGTAGAAGGTTATCCCCCCAGTACACAAATTGTATTTAAGTTTTACGGTGAGGGGATAGATTCAATTGTTCCTATTGAATTAACAAACTTTAAAGCATTAATTAGCGGAAATGAAGTATTATTGAAATGGGAAACAAAAACTGAATTAAATAATTTGGGATTTGAAATTCAAAGAAAAATCGCCGTAGAAGAATTCGTAACACTTGATTTTATAAACGGGTTCGGGACAACTACAGAGATTAGAAATTATTCTTTTACAGATAAAAATCTTTTGCCGGGTAAATATATCTATCGTTTAAAACAAATCGATTTTGACGGTACTTACAGTTATTCATTTGAAGTTGAAGTTGAAGTTGAAGTTGAATTAAATATACCAACAAAATTTGAATTATATCAAAATTATCCGAATCCGTTTAATCCAAGTACAACAATAAAATTCGGATTGCCGAAAGACTCAAAAGTAGTTTTAGACGTCTATAATATCGTCGGACAAAAAGTAACAACACTAATTAACAACG
>MNYQ01000078.1 GCA_001873185.1 Ignavibacteria bacterium CG2_30_36_16
ATCACACATCCGCCGATTCGTTCGGAACTTTAAATATGGAACTTGTTACAAAGATGGCGCAGTTGAGTTTAAGTACATTGGCGGCACTTTCTGGCAACCTTACAGATGTTGAAAAAGATGAAGTTCTTCCCTCGGAATTTGTTCTTTATCAGAATTATCCTAATCCATTTAATCCAGCAACAAAAATTCGGTATAACATTCCTTTTATAGAGACGCACAGCGGTGCATCTGCACAAAAAGTTTTATTGAAAGTGTATGATGTTTTGGGCAGCGAAATTGCGACGCTTGTAAACGAAGAAAAATTCCCGGGTGTTTATGAAGTTGAATTCAATGGAAGTCGTTTATCAAGCGGTGTTTATTTTTATCGTTTAACCGCGTCAAATTCGGGCGGAAGGTACACTGCAACCAAGAAATTTGTTTTGATGAAATGAATTTGTAAGAATATGTTCTATAGGGTTTAAGGCAGATAAGCATTCTGAAATTGATGAAATAATAAGTTGATTTGGTTATATTAGCAACAAAAAAAATGAAACGGCAATGAAAGTAAAAGAGATGACATTTGAATTTCCCGAAAAGCCTTATAAGGCTGATTATAAAATTATCCTTGGAGAGACATTAGAAAACCTTCATAAAATTGAGGATGAGAAATTTGATCTAGTTATAACCTCGCCGCCTTATAATGTAGGTAAGGAATATGAAACAAAAAAATCTATAGAATCGTATCTCTTGGAGCAAGAGCGAGTCATTGAAGAACTAATCCGAGTTACATCTTCCAAAGGAAATATTTGTTGGCAAGTTGGAAACTACGTTGAAAAAGGCGAAATATTCCCTCTTGATATTTTCTATTATCCGATATTTAAAAAACATAATCTCAAACTTAGAAATAGAATTGTTTGGCATTTTGGACACGGGTTGCACGCATCAAATCGTTTTTCGGGGCGGTACGAGACTATTCTTTGGTTTTCAAAAACAAATGATTACATATTTAATTTAGACGATGTTCGTGTACCATCTCAATATCCTGGCAAACGACATTTCAAAGGATTAAAGAAAGGTGAATTATCTGGCAACCCAAAAGGTAAAAATCCTGCTGATGTTTGGGAAATTCTGATAAAAGATTGGGAGAATGAACTCTGGGATATTCCAAATGTAAAATCAAATCATCCGGAAAAAACAGAACATCCTTGTCAATATCCGATTGAACTTGTAGAGCGTTGTGTCCTTGCATTGACTAATGAAGGAAGTTGGGTGCTAGATCCTTTTGCAGGTGTTGGTTCCACAATGATCGCATCTATAAAAAATAATAGAAATGTCATAGGTATTGAAAAAGAAAAGAAATATGTTGATATCACGAAACAAAGAATAGACAAATTATTCAAAGGTAAACTTAAGATACGCCCTATCACCCAACCGATTCATAAACCTTCCCCAAATGATAAAGTTGCTATTTTTCCTCAAGAATGGTTAAGTCTTAAATTCAATGGAAATAATAAATGAAAATTGCACAAAAATACTCTCATTTGAATGGTGAAGAATATTTAATTGTTCATCACAAGAAACTCTACAAAGAAATAACAGATGTTATTAGAAGCATTAACGCTGATGATTTTAAAACAAAAATTAGCAGTGAAAAAACTAAAATGGGTAATAGTTTATATAGTCCCGTTGATCTAAATAAAACCCTTGATGAGAAGTTCTCTCAAAAAGGTTGGGGCGAAAGCCGCTATAGTTATTATATAACTCTTAATCGTGAATTGATGGAAAAGAGTTTATTAATGTCCTCAAAAGAGCAGAAAGAGTTTCTAATTCAACACGGGGAAAACAACCCAATATTTTCTTACAATCAAACAGATTTTGTAAAAGATAAAATTGCTGTTGAAGTTCAGTTTGGCAAATATTCTTTTGTAGCATATGATTTATTTGTTAAACATATGCTGTTTTATTCCGGTGGGAAAATAAATTTAGGTATAGAAGTGCTTGCCACAAAGAAAATGCAATCTCAAATGTCATCCGGCGCAGCTTACTTTGAGGGAGAAGTTTACAATGTAATGCGCCAAGGTCGGAATAGTCCTCCAGTTCCTCTCTTAATACTTGGCGTCGAACCTTAATTTATTCTAATAATCTAAAAGTTTGCCTAACCCGTTAATCAAACAGATGCGCGGATTATTTTATGCTTTAGTTTTAAATCCTTTTAACATCCAGTTTTTTGCAAGCACTAATCCAATAGGAGTTACTATCGCTATCATTGCATAAACAAGCCACATGAATTCTGTATTCATTTCCGAAGGAAGCGTGTTGATAGGACAGTAATGCATTAAAAACCAACCGGAGTAAAAACCTGTTATTACTTTTGTAAGAAACCATGGGAATTGACCGACGCCCATGTATAAGCCAGTCATTCCTTTTGGAGCAACTTCCGCAATCCATTGAAGGAAACGTGGCTGCCACATTGCTTCTCCTATTGTCATCAACAAAATGTAAAGCAAAAACAAATAAGGATTCGGTCCTAAAGTTAGAAGAAAAGTAGGAAGCGCCATCGTTGTGGTGCCGAGTATCATCATCCTGTAAACGCTTGCACGTGCGGTTAAACCTGCAACCAGCGGCGCAAGAACAAATATTAAGATAGGATTTAAATTTGAAAACACTTCAAAATATTCACTGATGAAAGAACCTGCAAACGCACGGTCGAGATAATAAGGAATAGTAAGCCAATTATGAGCAAATAACGTTTGGACGGGGATAAGAAGAAAAATAAAAAAAGTAAAACGTTTATCCCTAAATGGATGCAATGGTCTTTTGCGTAAAAATTCAAAGATTGTAAGCACAAAGGCGACTGCAGTAAAGATGATAAATAAATCGAAAACAATATCAAGACCGAATAGTTGAATAGTAAAATAACTATTAAATGGATTATCAAATGCTGCGCCGGATAAAAGGAATAAACAAATCGTTACAAGCGCAAATAAAATTAGAAGAAGATTATTCACTTTAGGCGCACGAAATTTTTTGTCATCTTCGTCTGTGGAAGTATCGCCCGCCGCGGCTTTTACTCCGGCAGCAGCTTCCTGATCATTTTTCTTTGTTAAAATAGTTACGGAAACAAGAAGCGCAACAAATGTTAAACCTACGTAAACCCAGAAAACCGCCGTCAATCCGTTTGGCGGAAAAACTTCTTCAAAACTCTGCCGTGTAAATGAAGAAACGAAACCGGAGAAGAACGCGCCGAGATTCATAAATCCATAAATAGCCGCGTAAGCCATTGCCGCAGTTTTGGGTGTTGTATAACGCTTAACCCCTGCGTAAGCTGCTGGCTGATATAAACCGTAAGCAATAACCATTATCAGCAAACCGGACGTCATAGTAAAAAACATCGGCGACCATAAACCGGATGCAAGATTTAACGAACCAGAAAGTGCGACAAGAAATCTTCCCGTTAAAAATATTGCGAAAGCGAGTGCGAGTGATTTTCTAACACCTATTTTATCGGATACGCCGCCAAGTATCAGCATCGAAAAAGTTATTCCGCCAGTAACAAAACTATAAATCAACCCGGCCTGAGCATCATCAACAGAAAGATTTTCGGAAGAAAATTTTCCAAGTATCGTTAAAATGCCGAAATAAACTAATCCTTCAATTATGTATGGAATGTTTATTCCCCACAATGCTTTTGGCGCCTTAAAAAAAGCAATGCCGGTTTCTTTTAATTCTTTAAATGAATCCTTTACAATTTCCGGAATACTTTTGGATTCAGCTTTAGGGTCGGTTTGTTCGGACATAAATCATTTCTCCTAAATAATATTTAAAAGTTTTAACGCCATAATAAACACGGCAACAAATAACACAATTTTAATAACACCCTCGCCTTTTTTAACCGAAATTTTTGCAGCCCACCAAGCGCCTAAACCATTACCGGCAGCAAGGCTTAAGCCTAAATTCCAGTTGATGTTTCCGGTGGCGATAAAAACAATGAGAGCAGGCACCGTAAAGATGAAGACTATAAAAACTTTGTGCATGTTAACATACACAAGATTTAATTTCATTAAATAATGCAAAGCCGCCATAAGCAGAAAGCCCACACCCACCTGAATAAAACCGCCGTAGAAACCGATAAAGAACATTGAAAGGTGAGTCCAAAAAGAAATTCTTTTATTCGCCTCCCCTGAGTAAACCGTTTTTGATTTTGGAAGCATCATCGAAATTATAATACCTATCATTATAAAGGCAAGAACTTTTTGAAATAACTCATTACTCATTTTAACCGCTGCCACTGCGCCTATTATAGAGCCGGGAAGAGTTAGTAATGAAAGTTTTATGCTTGTGCCAAACCGCGAATATTTTTCTTTTTTAAAAGAAGAAACAGCTGCTAAATTTTGCACGACTATTGCAATGCGATTTGTGCCGTTTGCAAGTGCGGAATCGAGTCCCAGAAAAATAAGCACAGGCAGCGTTAATGCCGAACCGCCTCCCGCCATAACATTAATTACTCCGGAAATAACACCAACGGAGAAAAGGAGAAGTGCGGAATTTAGTTCGTTCAATATCGCTTCACGTTTAATTTCAATTGGTTTAAAACTAAATAAAAATTTAGTTAAAGTTTATTAATTAAGAAATTATTTTTTATGAACACTTAACGCAGCAGTCCTTAGTTTACAGTCGGTCCTTTGGTAAAAGTGTGCAGCTATTAAATTTATGTTTTGAGATGGCGAGAAAAAAATGATTAGAAAAATATTTCTTGCCATTGGCAAAACAAATTAATACGTTTTGCCTGGCAGCATTTAGAGAATATGGATATGAGCGGCAAAACAATCACACAGCCGTTTCCGTTAGCTAATCCCGCCAGCGGGATGGTTTCGCATTTATCCGTTAGCTAACGGACAACACTATTTTATCTGCAAATGAGCAACATGATTTTATATCGCTCATCTTTCTCTTTTTTTGCTCATTTACAGATAAAACACTTAATTGTTAACAAGCAGAGGATAAAATGAAATCTCTAATATTCCTTAGCATATTTACAAGGTTTACTTTTGCTCAAGTTGATTCTTTATCTGAAGCACTGAAATATTATCCAATGGAAATTGGCAACTATTGGGAGTATAAAAATTATTATTGGGAATATCCTTTTTATTATGATTCTTCAGCACACTCTATTGAAATAATCGGTGATACTATTCTCCCTAATAACAGAAACTATAAAATTCTTTTACAGAAAAATATTCCTGATGATGGTTTTTCATTTAAAATCTATGAACGAGTTGATAGTCTAACTGCTTGTGTATTCAGATATTCAACCGAAACAGTATTTATCAATAATGAATACTTAGTGGATAGTCTTCTTGCTCAACCCGGAGATTATTTCGCTGGTTTTAGAACTGGTTATAGTAGTTTTGGTAACGGAATATTTAGCACAAAATGTATTGCTGAATATGAATACACAGTCTTAGATCTAATTACTGATGTGAAAGAACTACAAGACTAATCATTTATTCCGGGAATAAATTACACTTTGGCGAAGGAGATTGGTTTTATTAGTAGTTTTTCCTGTGAATTTGGTTGTGGAAGCTCTAACCTGGTCTATGCTTTAATTGATCGTATAGAGTATGGGAACAGAATTACTAATGTGAAAGAAGATGAATTATTTGCTCCTCCCAATGAATATATTCTTTATCAAAACTTTCCAAATCCTTTTAATCCATCAACTACAATAAGTTTTTATTTACCACGTAACTCAAACGTTAAACTATTAATTTATGATTTAAAGGGTGCTTTAATTCAAAATTTAGCAAATGACTATCTCAAATCCGGTGAATATAAATACTTTTTTAATGGTTCTTCTTTTAGTAGTGGTTTATATTTTTATCGATTGGTTACTGATGAGGTTATTTTATCGAAAAAAATGATTTTAATAAAATAATCTCATATGATACCCAAGCAAGCATCAAATGATACTAAAGTAAATAGCGAGGGCGAAATAATTATTTTAAAGCGGATCTTGTCCCGTTTTTTTAGTTATATTTTCCGTGTGTCTGTAAATATTACTTGCCGGCACCCGATCCGGCATGTAGGATACCTTTTATATGATGAATTACTGCCGGTATAATTGTTGTATCTTACTTTGATTGTCTCGATAATATAGCAAATTACATCTTGACATTATTTGCAGGCTAATATAATTTAATTTTGAAATAAATAACTTTTTGAGCTGCGCTATGAACGGAAAACATTTTACTGCTTTATTAAAATTTTCAGCCGTTATATTTTTTTCGGTTTTAATTATTAACGGCTGTAAAGAAGCCGAGCAGGTTATAGATGGAGGGATAGATCCAGATCCTGCCACCGGAGAGGAATCCTCATTTAACGGGCAGATTATTGATTTTATAACAGGCTCTCCTATTCAGGATGCAAGCGTTGTTGTAACCGGCGGTCCTTCGGAATTAACATTAACTACCGACACACAGGGAAAATATTCCGGCACGTTTAAATTAACCGCAGGCGTTAACCTCACCTTATTAACAGTAAAAAGCGGTTACTTGACCGACACAACTTCAATTTTTCTTCCCAAGGGAAAAGTAGTAACGGTTACAATTATTGAAATGGAGAAACAAAGCACAAACACAACTCCATCGGGCGAACCTAAAAGTGTTTGGTTAAAAAGTCTGAGTTCAACAGTTATCGGCGTTAAAGAAAGCGGTTCGGAAGAAACTTCGCGCATTGTATTCGAAGTTCAAGACAGTGCCGGCGTTCCGATAGATTTAACTCATTCTGTTGATGTTGCTTTTAGTTTTGGTTCCCATCCTAACGGCGGTGAAATTCTTAATCCTCCATTAGTTAAAACAAATAATTCCGGGCTTGCGGTTGTAAACTTAACAAGCGGTTTTAAAGCGGGTGTTGTTCAGGTAATTGCAGAGATAACGCGTCCTGGCGGTGCAAAAATTTCTTCGCTGCCTGTTCCCATTTCAATTCATGGCGGCTTGCCTGACTCGGTGCATTTTACAATCGCAACCGATCTTTATAATATTCCCGGCTGGAATTATATTATCACTGTTCCGATTTTTGCTTATGTGGGAGATAAATTTTCTAATCCTGTTCGCCCTTTTACTTCTGTTTATTTTGAAACAACAGGCGGAATTATTTCGGGCTCGGCTTTAACAAATGATGGGGGAGTCGGTTCGGTTAATTTAATTACTTCCGCACCTAATCCGGTTCACCCTGTTTTCGGACCCGGTTTTGCCACAATAACAGCACGCACTGCAGATGAATATCTAAACACAATTTCAAAACAAATGATTGTTTTATTCAGCGGAGTACCAATAATTGAAGTGGAGCCTCAATCAATTGACGTTCCGCATCTTGGTTCTCAATCGTTCAATTATATAGTTCGGGATCAAAACCAGAATCCTTTGTCGAAGGGAACGAGCATCACTGTAACAGTTGACGGTGAAAACGTCAAGGTGCTTGGCGATACTCAAATATCACTGCCCGATACACAGAGTAAGTTTTGGACGCAGTTCTCTTTTGTAATATATGATTCAAATGATTCTTTGAATGTGGTTAAATCTGTTTCGGCAAAAATAAGCGTTGACGGTCCGAATGGAACTTCAAGCAGAACGATTTACGGAATAGGACGTTAAATATTTTATCAGGCAGAGGCTTGATAATAAGCCTCTGCATCATTTCTCTTTCCTAATAAAACTTAAATTTGATTTTTCGAAAAAAGCTGAATAAATTAAGCACCACAATTAAGCTAAGTAATATTTTAATAAATTAACAGCGAGATAATTATGGCATCAGATTTAATTGCACATGTAGAAATACCTTCAACCAATTTAGAAAAAGCCTCCGGTTTTTATTCAAAGTTATTTGGTTGGAAATTTAAAAATTTTGGCAACGGATATCTTCTCTTTAACACCCATAAAAGTTTTACTGTGGGTTTAAGAAAAGTAGACGGTGTTGATAAAGGCGACACAACAATTTTTCATATAAGAGTGGAAGATGTAAGCGCTGCTTTAACTATGGCTGTTGAACTCGGCGGTCGTGTTTTCCGTGGAAAAACCACAATACCGGCAATGGGTTATTATGCTTTGATAAACGACCCCGACGGCAACACTATCGGTCTTTATCAGGGCAATTAAAATAATTTCGCTTACTAAATCCGGTCTATGTGCCGGATTTTTTATTTTAAAATTTGTCAAGATTCTTCTATTTAAACATATAATATTTTAGTTTTGAATCATTGAAGAAAAAAAATCATACTCCTAACCTGGACGAGCCAGAACCAAGTTATTTGAGATGAGTGATTGAATGGTTGAATGAAAAACATTCACCCATGCCTCTTCATTCATTCATGCTTTTTAGTCTTTTAGTTTGCAAATATTCTACCATATAGCACAAAAATTTAAGTGTTAAGGTACTACGTTTGCCTTCAATTTAATTTATTTCAGTTTGCCAATTAGAGCAGAAGGAATTTTATGCAGGAACAGATACAGCAGATATTCGGAAGCGTTAGTGAATTTGTTTGGGGTGTGCCTCTTCTAATCCTTTTGGTTGGCACCGGTATTTATCTTACTATTCTATTGCGGGGCATTCAGTTCCGAAAACTGTGGCACTCACTCTGGCTTGCATTAATCAAACGAAAAGATGACGGGGATAATCCCGGCGACATCTCTCACTTCCAGGCATTGATGACTGCACTTGCCGCCACGGTTGGCACAGGTAATATAGCCGGTGTTGCAACTGCAATTGCTGTTGGAGGACCCGGCGCATTATTTTGGATGTGGATAACAGGTTTGTTTGGCATGGCGACAAAATATGCTGAAGCCGTGCTTGCGGTTAAGTACCGCATCAAAGATGAAAACGGAGAAATGAGCGGCGGACCAATGTATTATCTTAGTCGTGGGCTTGGCATAAAATGGCTTGGAGTACTTTTTGCAATCTTTGCATCAATTGCTGCTTTTGGAATTGGCAACATGGTACAGTCAAACAGCGTAGCCGATGCGGTGCAGCATTCCTTTGGCATTTCTGTGGAAATAACCGGAATCATATTAGCCGTTGCAACCGGTTTCGTAATTCTTGGCGGAATTAAAAGCATTGGAAAAGTGACCGAAATTCTCGTCCCTGTTATGGTTGTCTTTTATATGCTTGCCGCTTTGTTTGTCGTTGTTATTCATGTCGATCAAGTTCCTTTTATAATTTCGTTAATATTAAAAGAAGCATTTACAAACACTGCGGCTTCAGGCGGTTTTGCAGGCGCAACTGTGATGTTGACAATAAGGATGGGGGTTTCCCGCGGAGTTTTTTCTAACGAATCGGGTCTTGGCAGCGCGCCTATTGCCGCCGCCGCCGCACAAACCAAGCACCCGGTAACACAAGCTATGGTATCGATGACTCAAACTTTTATTGATACTATCGTTGTTTGTTCATTTACCGGTTTTGCAATTCTTGTAAGCGGAGTTCTTGAAACGGGGCAGACAGGAGTTCCATTAACATCAATGGCTTTTGCAACTGCTCTCCCGGGAAATTGGGGTGGAATAATAATATCAATTGGGATAATTTTATTTGCGTATTCAACAATTCTCGGGTGGAGTTACTATGGTGAAAAATCTCTCGAGTTTTTACTCGGCAGAAAAGCAATTAAACCTTATAGAGTTTTGTTTGTGATAGCGGTATTTATCGGCGCAGTTTCAAAACTTGATCTCGTCTGGGCTTTTGCCGATATTATGAATGGATTGATGGCAATTCCTAACTTGATAGGACTGCTTGGTTTGGGAGGTATAGTTGCCGCAGAAACTAAAAATTATTTTGCTGACAAAAAGTAAGAGATTGAATTTGATAATCAAACCCGATGGGATTAGGATAAATAAACGATGTGTAGTTTTAACATTTGATTTGCTATGAATAAAAGTATTTTAAAGCAGATAAAAAATATGTTCGCAAAATCATCCTTTAGCCCAAGGATTATGCTGCTGGTTCATACTTTAATAATAATATTTGTGGCGATTATACTTGGAGCCATATCTCCGGATGACGAAACCCCGATTACTACAAATGCAGCTATTGTTGACGCAGCAACTTTAAAAGCGCCTGCAAAGAAAAAAAACAAAAACAAACAGACAGAAATTGTTGACTCAATAATTGTTGTTGATCCGATTATTTTAAAAGTAAAAGAATTAGCCGATACCTACAAAGCACGAGATTTTGATGACCTTAAATATGAATATACTTATGATTTACAGAAGGATATAGTTGGGAAGTCGGTTTTATTTTATGCCTATATAAGTGATATCTATAAAGAGGGAAAAGATATTTATTTTCAAGCGCTAAAAACTGTTTCAAATAAAAATTATTATTTGAAGATTAAATGCGATACAAGTACAGCACGTATTTTAAGGGATAACGGATTGTTCAGTTATTTTGTTATAAAGGTAGCTGCTGCGGAAAAAGTTTTCATCAGCACTTCTCAACGCGGATCGAAAAGTTCGGGTAATGACGTTCGGGATAACTCGGCGCCGGAAAGAGAAACAGTATTAATAACGGGGAAGTGTTTGGCAACCATAAAACAGGAATGATTACTTTGAAAAACTGCCCGATTATTCGGGCAGTTTAATTGATAATCAGCGTACTGCTTAATTACTTTCTATATCTTCAAAAACCGGCAATTCAATTTTCTTTATTACCATTTCTTTAGGCTTAACTTTTCCGTTTCCATTTCCATTCTTACCGTTTTTACCATTGCGCGGCGGATTATTTTTATCCTTAAAGTTTTTATAAGAAAATATTTTGTTTTGATAATTCCGCAGAACAATTTTGTCCGCATCATGATGAAGAACATAATTAGGAAGAAGAGGAATTTTTCCACCGCCGCCAGGAGCATCAATTACGAAATGAGGAATGGCAAGCCCGCTCGTATGCCCGCGCAGAGCTTCAATTATTTTTATTCCTGTTTCAATAGAAGTTCTAAAGTGATTAGCTCCCTTGGTTTCGTCTGCCATATACATGTAGTAGGGGCGCACCCGAATCTTCAATAACTTCTGCAATAATTCTTTAACGACGTCGGCATCATCATTCACGCCTTTCATCAAAACCATCTGGTTACCCACAGGAATTCCGGCGTTAGCAAGCATTTCGCATGCCTTGCTGCTTTGAGGAGTTATTTCCCAGGGATGATTGAAATGAGTATTAATATAAACAGGATGATATTTTTTTATCATATCACAAAGTTTAGGCGTAATACGCTGCGGCAGCACGCAAGGCATTTTAGAACCAATGCGTATAATTTCGATGTGTGGAATTTGACGGAGACGCGCAAGTATTTTTTCGAGCATAGTGTCGGTCAACATCAAGGGGTCACCGCCGGATAAAATTACATCACGTATCTCTGTGTGCTGTTCAAGATACTTGAACGCACTTTCAAGACCCCGCATAGAAATCTTATCGTGGTTGCCAACTTTTCGTTTTCTTGTGCAGAACCGGCAATACAAACCGCACTGACTTGTAGTAAGAAACAGCGCACGATCTGGATAACGATGAGTTATGTTTGGCACAGGGCTCATCGCGTCTTCCATTAGCGGATCTTCCTTGGCATCAAAGTCTTCCAATTCTTTTTTATCGGGCACACATTGTAACCAAATTGGGTCGCCGGGTTGCCGTATTAAACCAAGATAATACGGATTTATCCGCGCTTGAAAAAATTCGTCTAATTCTTCGGCAACGCCTCTGTCGAGATTGAATTTTTCAACTAATTCATCGACAGTGTGTACACTATCTCTAACCATTTGTTGCCACAGTTCCATAACTATCCTCGGCTATTATTGTTGAGTAAAATACTTACCAAAAATTATAAGGTTATCGCCAATCGAATAAAAATCATTTACCTCGGCGATAATCGAATAATTATTACGCATGTAAAAACTTCTCGTTGCAGAATAACTTTCTTTAGAAGAGGTTTCCGCAAGTAGCCATCTGCCGTTATTTTGTTTAACAAAATCTTCTGCATGAATCAGCAGTTCGCGACCAACTCCTTTTTTCCCGCTGCCGGGCATTGCAACAATCCAATATAGATCATACGTTCCTTGTGTTAAAGGACGCTGCCCGGTGCAGTGATAACCGATTACTTTATCTTCATGTTCGTAAACATAAAGATGATAATCGGTTTGCTCCGGATTGTTAGCCGCAATATTTATTAATTCCATTGCAACGTTCACTTCATTTTCGCTGAAGTTCGGAATATCACTTAAAATATTTTGAAGCAACGAAACATCAGCTTGCTTTATTTTGCGTATCATTTATTCGCCTTGTTAAAGCCAAATTTGCAATTGTAAAAAGTAAGTCGCCGTAACTTAAACCAGCCGCTTTGGCAGCGCGGGCAAAACCAGAATCTGTAGAGATATCAGGATTTGGATTCACTTCAATTACATAAGGAGTTCCACTCTTATCTAATCGGATATCCACTCTTGCATAATCGCGGCAGTTCATTGCTTCAAAAGCTGCAAGTGCGGTTGTTACTACCTGCTTTTTAACCTTAGCAGGCAGCGTTGCCGGGCACTGTGGTTTTGTGTGTTCGTAATAAACAGTATTTGCAATCCACTTCCCTTCGTAAGTAACAATTCTTGGAAGATGTGCGGGTAAACTTCCGAAACCAATTTCGGAAATTGGCAATGCCCGTCCTCCGAGTATCGCCACATTAAGTTCTCTGCCGTCTATATATTCTTCAACAATAACATTCTGTTTGTATGTTTCGAAAAGAAACTTTAATCTTTCGATAACGCCAGAATAGTTTTTTACCACCGATAGTTCGGATATACCAATGCTGGCATCTTCAGAATTTAATTTTAATATAACCGGAAAGTTTAAGTCAAAACTTTTTTTAGCGGGCATGCTGCCATACTCAATGCAATAAGACCGCGGAGTATTTATTCCGCATGCTCTTAAAATATTTTTCGTACGGTATTTGTTTAAGCAGTTGCCAAGAGACGAGGGTCGGTTGCCTGTAAATTCAATTCCAAGCAGTTCAAAAATACCCGCCATACAATACTCGAATGAGGCGATACCTTCGACCGACTCAACAAAATTGAATATTATAGTTGGATTTATATCCCGAATTAATTTTAAAGTTTTTACAACATCCATATCAATAGCAAGCGTCTCAACTTCTGTAAACCGCCCGCTTAAACTTTGTACTATGGTTTGCAAATCTGCCGCGAAGCCGCTTTCGGAAAGATCGTTTGACATTTCACCAT
Organism: Ignavibacteria bacterium CG2_30_36_16; assembly: GCA_001873185.1. GTDB lineage: Bacteria > Bacteroidota > Ignavibacteria > Ignavibacteriales > Ignavibacteriaceae > CG2-30-36-16. Next base: position 13,236 of record MNYQ01000078.1, read on the forward strand.
GCACGGCGGGTTTTCCGTTGTATGCAGAAAAAATGCTGACAGGAGAATTGTAGCAAATCAATATTTTTGCGTCAATCTTCATATTAGGTTTTGCCTCTTTGCAGCAGAGAATAAAACTTTGTTTATCATATCGTTGTAATTTAATCCTGCGGTGCGGGCTGCTTTAGGGAAGCAAGAATTTTCTTCCGGGTTAGGCAATATTCCTGGCAGAGGATTAATTTCAATTATGTTCGGTATGTTATTCTTATCAAGGCGAACGTCTATCCTGCTCCAATCTTTGCACCTTAAAACATTATAAGTTTTAAGAACAGTTTTTTTTATTTGATCTTCAAGTTCTTTGCTTACGTTGGCGGGGCATCTGAAAACATCGAGAGGATTTTCTTTTGTATCAAGGATCCATTTAGCTTCGAAAGAATATATCGGAATGATGTCGCTCGGGAAATTGGCATAACTTATTTCTATAATGGGCAGCACGGTTGATTCATCGCCGTTACCAATAACTGCAACGGTAAATTCTCTTCCGGGTAAAAACTCTTCTATTAACGCCGCCTGATTATATTGAACAATAATTCTTTCCGCTTCATCGGCAAGTTGTTTTTTGTTTGTAACAAATGAAGAAGAAAAAATTCCTTTGCTCGATCCTTCAGAAACAGGTTTAACTATCAAGGGAAAATTGAGATCAACCGAAAGAACTTCGCTCAGTGTCTCTGCGGCAACAAAACGAGCTGTCGGTATTTTGTAGTATGATAAAATTTCTTTTGTTCTGGCTTTATCAAGACATATTGCCAGGGTCAATGCATCCGAGCCTGTGTAAGGAATACCGAGCATATCGAGCATCGCCGGTATCTGTGCCTCGCGGCTAACTCCGTAAGCGCCTTCCGCAACGTTAAAAACAATATCCGGGCAAAGTTTTCTTAAAATTTCAAACGAGTCGTGGTTCGCTTCAACCAAAGTTACTTCGTTCAAACATTCTAATGCAAACTTAACAGCATTAATTGTATCCCACGTATCCCACTCGGCGTATGTATCTACCATACTTTGAGCCGATTTTGTTTCTTCTTTCAAATTAGGGGATAAAATTTCATGGAAAGTTTCACTTTCTGGTTTGACATTAAATGTTAATGCAACATTCAATTTATCTTTTAGAAGAACGGATAAGATTTTTTTTCCTTTAAATTATTTTTAAAACAAATATAACTATTATAAATTTTAAGTCAATAAGTTTTGGTTGCTATATAATAAAAATTTAAACTTTTTTTTATAAAAAATGTTTTTGAGCAATACATTTTCTAAAATTTTTCCTGTTGAAGGTCAAAACCGAAAATTTTCATTTAAAGTTTTAAATATTTAAAAACTCTTTTAGCGCTTCTTTATTTTACACGCAAATATTTTTCGTGCAAATAAAATTATCAAAATGCTTTTGGGGAGTTTATAATCTTCTAAGCAATCTTTGCATACTTAAGACTTTTAGAATAATTTTTAATGAGATTAATTCTTAGGGAAGAATGTTTTTCATCTTTTAAGTGCGGATCTTGTTTTATGATATTAAACGCTTCTTCTTTTGCCGCGATAAGTATCTTGGTGTCAGTAACAATGTCGGCGTGTTTAAGTTCGGGGAAGCCGCTCTGTTCGGTGCCAAATATATTCCCGGGACCGCGAAGCTTCAAATCAATCTCTGCAACTTTAAAACCATCGAAGTACTGAACCATTGTTTGCAGCCTTACGGAAGATTTATATTTTTCAATCTGGGCAGGCGAGAGATACTCTAGATTATTTTTATACTTTGCTGCGGCTGCAGCATATTCATCTTTAGTAACAAGAATGCAGTAAGCCTGCTGAGTGCCGCGCCCGACTCTTCCTCTTAATTGATGAAGCTGCGACAGACCAAAACGATGGGCATCATTAATTAAAATAATATTTGCATTGGGTATGTCTATCCCAACTTCAATAACGGTTGTTGCAATCAGCACATCAAATTTGTTATCAAGAAAGCTAAGCATCACCTCTTCTTTTTCGCGCCATGTCATTCTTCCGTGAAGCAAGCCGAGCCGGAGCTGTTTCAAGTAGGTGTTTTGAAGTTCTTTAAAATATGTTTCGGCCGCTTTAAGCTCCAACTTTTCCGATTCCTCAACAAGCGGATATACAATGAATGACTGGCATCCTCTTTTTTTATTTTTGTCAACGATGAACTTATAAATGTCCGGCAGTTTTCCTTCGCCGCGCAAAATAGTTTTTATACTGATTCTGTTTTTGGGCATTTCATCAATAATTGAAACATCAAGGTCGCCGTAAACTGTCATCGACAAAGTTCTCGGTATTGGAGTTGCGCTCATTACAAGTATGTCGGGAGTCTTACCTTTTGCAAAAAGTTTTGCCCGCTGTTCAACGCCAAAACGATGCTGCTCGTCAACAATAACAAGTCCAAGATTTTTAAATCCGACTTTTTCTTCAAACAAAGCATGGGTGCCGATAATTATATCAGTTTCCTGCAGTTCAATTGCGCTTAGATTTTTATTCTTATCCGATTTTTTCTGTCCGCCTATTAACAAACTTGTTTTTATATTAAACTCTGGATGTTTCTCGTTTAGCATCTTCATCATTGCAGAAATATTTTTTGCATGCTGGTCGGCTAATATTTCTGTCGGCGCCATAAGCACAGCCTGGCAGCCGTTATCAACTGCGATTAGCATAGCAATCAGCGCAACGATTGTTTTGCCGCTGCCAACATCACCCTGCAAGAGGCGGTTCATAGGTTTTTCATCTTCCATATCTTTTCTTAATTCTGCAAGCACACGAAGCTGCGCCTTGGTTAATTCAAAAGGAAGAATTTTTAAAAATTCCCCGATGAGTTTTGTTTTAACTTTTAAGGAATTTCCAATTAGTTTTGTTTTGTAATTGTGCTTACGAAGCGCCACAAGCATTTCGAGATAAAATAGTTCTTCAAATTTAAATCGATAAACTGCTCTGTCGAATAATTCTTTCGTATCAGGAAAGTGCATCGCTTTTACTGAATCGACTATGTTTAATAGATTATACTTATGAACTAAATCTACCGGAAGCGTTTCGCTTAAATAATCCGCATACTGTTGAACAGCGGTAGCGATAATCCGGCGGATGCTCAAATCGCCGATATTTGTTTCGCGAAGCTCTTTCGGAATTTTATAGAAAGGAATAATCTTTCCGGTATTCAAAAACCCCCGAGATTCATCATCGCTTATCCTGTCATAATCAGGATGAACAAATTGAACATTGCCGTATTTAGTTAATGCAGGCTTGCCGGATAAAGCAAAAATATTCCCCGCATTAAAAACATCATAAAAATAATTTATCCCCTGAAACCAAACACACTCAAAAAATCCCGCAGCGTCTCTGAACTGAACTTTTAGTAATTCCCTGCGGGAGTATTTTATTATTTCTTTGCTCACAACGCTGGCAAGAATTGTAATCTCTCCTTCGAAACCGTCGAGAAGATATGTGTAAGCTTTTCCGGATGTAATTGTAGTACGTCTGTCGAGATGACGCGTTGGAAAATAAAACATTATGTCGCGAATGGTTTTTATTCCAAACTTTGCGAAGGATTGCGCCCGCTTAGGTCCTATCGACTTTAGGAACTGAACGGAGTTATCGAGAATATATACTTCGTCTTTATTGATCATACTAAAAAATAAACGAAGCTAATCGAATTTACAACAACGATGAAGACCGTTAGTAAAAAATATTTATTGTTATATTTGAGCACCAAATAAATCAGATCGGGTTTAATTTTGAAATGGAATGAGTTATTAAACAAAAATTTATTATGCGATGAACAAAAAAAAGATGCCGAAGAGGATGGCAGAAGCCAGTACCAGCGGGACTTTGACAGAATAGTTTTTTCATCTGCATTCAGAAGACTGCAGGACAAAACGCAGGTGTTCCCGCTCCCCGAAAGCGATTTTGTTCACACAAGATTAACACACAGCCTCGAAGTGTCGTGCGTCGGTCGTTCGCTTGGAACAAAAGCGGGGAAAATAATTATCGAAAGGCATAAAGAACTTCGGAGTGAATTTAAAAGCTTTCACTTCGGTGAAATTGCCGCAGCAGCATGTCTTGCGCATGATATTGGTAATCCGCCGTTCGGTCATTCTGGTGAAGATGCAATCTCGGAGTTTTTCAGATCGGGCAGCGGGGCGCGGTTTGAAAAACAAATTGATGATGTGAAAAAGTGGAACGACTTAACTAAGTTCGAAGGTAATGCGCAGGGTTTTAGAATTATTACAAAACTTCAAAACCCGAACATCAAAGGCGGTCTGAGATTAACACATGCAACGCTTGCGGCATTTACTAAATATCCTAAAGAGTCCTCAACTCTCGACGTTAAGACAAGTAGACTAAAGAAAAGTAAACTCTATAAAAAATTTGGATTTTTTCAGGCAGAAAAAGAATTGTTTATTGAGACCGCAATCGCATGCGGATTGATAAAACGAAATGATAAGAACACATTATTCTGGAGCCGTCATCCTTTAGCTTATCTTGTTGAAGCGGCTGATGATACGTGTTACCGCATTATGGATTTAGAAGACGGCTTTCATCTTGGACTACTTCCCTTCTCCGTAACCGAAGAATTGCTTAAACCTTTAACAGGCGCCAAACCGATGACGGGTTATGGAGGACGCGATGATAATGATAAGATCGGATACCTACGCGCCAAAGCGATTAATAACGTGGTGGAAGAAATAACGGAAGCATTTTTAGATTACGAAAAAGAAATTCTTGACGGAACATTTGAGAACGATCTTCTTTCAGTTATTAAATCTGACGAGCCGCTTAAAATTATTAAAGATGTTTCGGTGGAAAAAATATACAGCTACAAAAGCGTGGTGGAAAGAGAAGCCGCCGGTTATGAAGTGCTTGCCGGTTTGCTCGATACTTTTATTGCCGCTGTGAACGAATCGGCTGAAAGTGAAAATTTATCGTGGAAAAATAAAACCATCTTAAAATTATTACCGAAACAATTTCTTGGGGTCGAAGGCAAGCCCGTTGAAGATTTATATCTGCGTTTGTTAAAGATAACAGACTTTGTTTCCGGAATGACCGACTCTTACGCAGTTGCCCTGTTTAGAAAAATAAAAGGAATTTCTTTGCCGGGGAGATGATTGAGTTGGTTAACACAATAAGTTCATTTATAAAAAGGTAAGAATTCAACAAAAACTTTTTAGAAGAAAAAGAGTTGTTTAATCATTTGTTTTCCGGAGTGATAAGCAAATAAATCTTAAGGGCATCTCTAAAATTTCAAAATCAATTGTCATTGCGAGTTACCCAAAAGGTATAGCCTTTATTTATTAAAAGAATGACCTCATTGTCATTGCGATCCCGCATTGCGGGATTGGGAGCGAAGCAATCTCAAAATTCTACACTGGGATTGCTTCATTCGAGGACTCATTCGCAATGACACTTTGTTTTTAGAGATGCCCTTAAGAAAACTATTTCTGTCTACGGTTGAGATTGATTTTTTAATATCTTATTTTTTATGTGATTAATCAATGAGCATTATTATGAAAAAGAAATTACTATTTGCGGCTGTGTCTCTGCTGATGTTTATTACAAGCAATGCACAAACATTAGTTCAATCATTTCCTTTCCCCCGCTACACATCCTACAATTATTTTTGGGCAATAGCCGAAGTGGAAAACAACTTCTGGATCGGAAGTGATTATAGTTCCACCAGCGGTACTTACATAAATTCATGGATGTATAAAACAACAAAGCAAGGAGTTATTCTCGACAGTCTTCAAACTCCAATAAAAAATAATCATGGCTTGGTTTGGGACGGTACTCACTTTTGGATTGTGGAAGGATATCGCGCCCCGGGTTCAAGAATTTTCCGAATGGATATTTCTGGACAGTTTGTTGATACATTTTTTGTTGCACAGGTCATTGGCGGAATTCCGATTGGTATTGGCGATATTGCTTTAGACGGAGATAAAATTTGGTTCACAGTTTTCTCTCCCGATTTTGTTTCTTACCCAAACTCGTATGCCTACGCCTTTAACAGATTTACTAAGCAGTTGACTGACACTTTACCTCTATACGGAAGACAGCCGCTCGGAATTGCAGTCCGCGGTGATACGATATTTTATGTGAACGAAAACCAATACTCAAACGAGACCGAAAGAATTTATGCAATAAGTAAAACTACAAAAGATTCTCTCTTCTCTTTTCCTGCACCCGACCCTGACGGCAATTGCAATCCCAAAGGCTTATATTGGGATGGAAGTCACCTTTGGCTTGTTGCAGAAAGGATAGGAAATTCTTCGTGGGTTTACAAAACTTTATATAAATATGAAATCAGCGGAGGCGGAACTCCTATAATTACAACTTCGACAAACTCAATTGATTTTGGAAATGTGATTGTTGGAATGAATGAACAACGAACTTTTTCGATCTCGAATATTGGTTCAGCGCCGTTAGTTATTGATTCTTTCATCATCGCTAACCAACAGTTTACATCAACGGCAAATTTACCGGTTCAAATTCCGGTTGATTCATCAAAAGATTTTACAATAAATTTTTCACCGCAATCTTTTGGAAATGTAAATTCAATCTTATCAATTCATTCAAATGACGGCGGAACTCCGGTTAAAACTATTTCGCTTACCGGAAAAGGAATCAATTCCGGATCCGTCATTTCAGTTTCAGATACAATTTTAGATTTTCAATTTAGGGACCTTTACTCGCTTTCTTCCAAGAATTTTGAAATAAGAAACTTAGGAAGCGAACCGATATTTATAAATTCCGTTCAAACACAGTATGGTTTCTTTTCTTTCGATACTGTCGGATTTCAGTTCCCAATTCAAATTGATACGGGTTCGGTAAGAGCTTTTCGCATCTGGTTTGAAGGGAACAGTACAGGAATGTATTCTGATTCATTGACAATAATTAACTCTTCAATAAATCTTCCTCAAATTATTATTGCGCTTAAAGCTAATGTAGTTAGCAGGTCGTTTAATTATGGCGATGAAATGTGGAGCGTTCACATCCCTGACAATCCCTCTGCTTATATTCAAGATTATAAACCAATGAGTATAAAACATGGCTTTAGTGATATTCCCGGAAAAGAAGTTCTAATGGTTGCTTCACGAAATTACTATGTAATGAGAGTTAATCCCTACGCATCATATCAAGGAGATATTTTTTGGAAGTTCAACACCGCGACAAACAATAATAATACCGGCGCTGTTATGTTTCAGGATGCAATGCAGATAAGAAGCGATATTGATAACGACGGCTACACGGATTTGGTATTTGGGTGCGGAGGCGGAAACGAATTTGTTTACACGCTTTCCGGAAGAACCGGAAATTTAATTTGGGCTTACGGCGATTCGATTGATTATAATCGGGGGGATATCAACGGTTTGCGCGCAGACAAAGATTTTAATGGGGATAATATTCCTGATGTAATTATTTCTGCAAGCGGTTCTTCTGCCGGTGGAAGACACGCTGTGATCTGTTTGAATGGTTTAACCGGCGCAGAAATTTTTAACAAACCACAAACTGCTCAATATACTTTTGATGTTGAAACAACTCAATGGGGCGGAGTAATTTGTGTTGATCAAGGAAATGGCGGTCCTTATTTCTTAAATGCTTTTAATGATCTGGGCAATCCGCTATGGAGTCAATCTATTCCCGATGTTTGTTGGAGCATAAAACAAATTGATGATATTGATAATGACGCCGCCAAAGACATTGCCGCATTTATCGGCGGCACAAACGTTCGGGTTATGGCTTTCAGCGGTGCAAACGGAAGTGTATTATGGCAGAAGAGTTATACTAACTTCGCTACATTTAGCACAATTAAAATTGTTGAAGATAGGAATTTTAATGGTTATAAAGATTTAATCTTTTCAGGTAAAGAAGGAGTATTCCGTCTTGATTCAAAAACGGGCACAACAGTTTGGGAAAATTTTGTTGACGGCAGTTATGTCTTTGATGTTGATGAAGGAACTCCGATTGATTGGGGTGGCGAACTTCAAGTTATTGCCGGAACTAAAAACGCAAATTTCTTTAAACTAAATATTGATAACGGGTCAACGTTATTTACTCAAAATTTTGGTTCGCCTAATGATAATGCAGTTGAACGTGTAAAATTTGTCCAATCTTATGGAAGACCTTATCATACTGTTGTTATTGGTACGAGAGACGGCAGGATACTCGGACTGTCGGGCGGATTGTATGTTGTGCCGGTGGAACTGAATTCGTTTAGTTATTCGCAGACTTTTTCATCAGTAATTTTTAATTGGTCTACTGCTACCGAAACAAACAATAATAGATTTGAAATAGATCGTGATGGTGTGGTAGTTGGCAGAATAAAAGGCAGCGGAACTTCAACAGTCCGGCAGAATTATTCCTTCGAAGATAGAGATGTTCCGAAAGGAAAACATATTTACAAATTAATTCAAATTGATTATGACGGAGCATCTGAAATCTTAAAAGAGGTTGAGATAGATGTTAATTTGTTACCTAAAAAATTTCAATTGTATCAGAACTATCCCAATCCATTTAATCCGGCAACGACCGTTAAATTCGATTTGCCCGAAGATGCAATTGTAAAAATTGATTTGTTCAATTCAATCGGAGAAAAAATTATTTCTTTATTAAACAGCGAGCTGCAAGGCGGTTCACATCACCTTAACTTTAATGCGAAAGATATTTCTTCCGGAATTTATTTTTTGAGAATGACAGCAGAAAACAGAAACGGAAATAGTCTATTCACATCAACAAAGAAAATTACTTTGGTGAGATGAAAAGGGCGGCGCCTTTATTAGAAGAATGATATAACGCAGTCATTGTTCGATAGTCCGTTAGTCAATCCGTTAGCTAACTGATTAACGAATGCAATTTTTAATTTCTAAGTATGAGACTGCTTCGTTTATTGCAGTGACGATTCTATATCTATCATTATTGGTAGGAATGGACGAAGCAATCTTTTTTATTATCTAAAAATTGAGATCGCTTCGCCCACAAAAGTTAGTATCGCATGAGACTATTTCAGAACGATCATCTTTTTAGTCTGATGAAAATCTCCCGCGCTCAAGCTATAGAAATAAACTCCGCTTGGCAACTGCGAGGCATCAAACTCAATCTCATAATTTCCTGCAGAAAGATTATCATCCACAAGCACTGCAACTTCGTTACCGAGGATGTCATAAATTTTTAATGAAATGTTTTGTACAGACGCACCGCCGTGCGTCTCTACAGAAGGAATTGAATATTTTATTTTTGTGCTTGGATTAAACGGGTTCGGGTAATTCTGATAAAGCGCAAATTCTGTTGGAATTGTTTCTATATTAACCTCAAGCTCACTGCTGTAACTGAATTCGCCGTTGTTATCTAACTGTTTTAGCCGGTAAAAAGATTTTCCCGAAATTACTGTTTCATCTGTAAAAGAATATTCTTTGTGTGAATTACTATTTCCATGTCCGGCAACAAAACCAATATTCTCCCAACCTCTCCCGGCTTCGCAACCCTCTCCTTGAGGAGAGGGACGGGGTGAGGTTCTCTCTATTTCAAATCCGTAATTATTCACTTCCGTTGCTGTCTGCCAATTAAGAGTTACTTTGCCGCCAGAAACTGATGCTGTGAATGAAGTTAGTTCTACCGGCAAAGGCGAACCACCCGGATTTTGCCATTCTAAGTATGGATAGCCACTATTAAAACCGGCATCCATATACCAAATAGCAGAACTCCAGCCGGCATCCAAAAATGTGGATTGTGTTGTCATTTCTGTGGTATTTTTCCCTGTACCGCCAGCGCTGATTTCTGTCCCTGAAGTTTGGGTATCCCAGAAACAATTAGTGACAGTTGCACCGGATACTGCTCCAACAAAGCCACCATAGTCGGATATTCCACCAGCTGAACCAATAGAGTAGCAGTTGCTAACAGTGGAACTTGTGATGGAATAAGCAAAACCACCGATTTCACGTTGGTTCTCGATATTCGCCGTAGAATAACAATTGCTTACATCGGAACTATTTTCAATAACTCCTATCAAACCACCAGCTTTAAGGTAGGATGTAGAGCCGCCCAATGACACACTACCCGTGCTGAAGCATTTGCTCACTGTTGAATTATTAACCGCTCCTGCAAGACCGCCAAAATATTGAAGTCCCGCAATATTAACACTTGTGACTCCGAGATTCTGAATAGTAGCGCTAAGAACCGCACCAAAAAGTCCCTGAAAATTTACCTGACGATTAGTTTTTATTCCGGAAATGGTATGTCCCTGCCCATTATAGGAACCCGTGAAATTAGTTACATTATTACCTATTGGAGTCCATCCACCGCTGGGCCAGCCCGAAGTAGCAGAAGCATCAATATCTGTGGTTTGAATATAATGTGCTGCCCACCTGGTTACTTTAGTTGGACTTGGTACCACTGCATCCGAAGCAGCAATCCAATAAAGATTTTCTAAAGATGCAATTTGATAGGGACTTTCAATTGAGCCATCGCCTGCTGCCGGAGGTGTGGCGGTTTGCCCGAAAACCATTTGCGTTAATAACAAAACGAGAATTGTAATTAGTTTTTTCATTACCTGGCTCCTTTTATTTTAGATTAATAATCCAACATTTATTTTGCGTTTTGATGACCCAATAAGCAACGCGGCGGCAACTTATTTTTTAGACTCAAAATGAACTTGCTATTAGTTTTTGTCAACGAGCACGAGGTTAAATTTTTACAGATATTAATTTAATAATACGAACCTGCTAAGATTATAAATTAGATTTTAAAATCAACCCCCAGATGTACCAAAACAGAATTTGCTATAAAAATAAGAGATGGTTTATGCAGATTTATGAAACTTTGCCTGGAATTCTCTTGGTGTAATTCCGGTATTAGATTTAAATGCGCGGTTAAAAGTTGAACGTGATAAAAAACCAACCTCAAGAAAAATATCTTCTACAGAACTTTTCACCGGCGAACGAAGAATAATAGATTTTGCTTCTTCAATTCTAAGCGAATTAATAAATCCGTGAAAGTTTGTTCCGTATAGTTCGTTGATCACTTTAGAAAGTTTTTTTAAAGGAATGTGCATCCTTTTGGCGAAGGATTCTATTTTAAGTTGAGGGTCTTTAAATATTTTTTTCTCTTTAATGAATTTTTCTATTTCATTCTTTATTTCTTGTTTTGCATTGGATGTTAATAAATTATGCGAATTTTTATTTAACTCATTATTCCCCTTGAGGGAAGAAAAATTTTCGATCTTTATTTTTAGCTGAATTAACCACTGATTAAAACCAATAAAGCCGGCAAAAAGAACGAAAGCCAGGCTGAAAGATTGTTCTAACGCCAAATAGTTTTCACCCGGGACAAAGATCGTTGAAAAAACGAGAAGTCCTTCGTATAAAAATGCCGCGGTTAAAAAAGCGTATATCCATTTAGCAAAATAATTTTTCTCTTCAAATAAATTTTTACTTAAACTGGCAAGTTTTATCATCAGAAAAAAATAAACAAAAAACTGAGCGTAGTAGAAGATGAACAGAGTCACTTGAAAAAATAAAATTATTGGAGTTTGGAAGTTTAAAGCGTAACTCAAGAATAAAATAGATTTGCGGGTCGTAACTGGAAGGATGTTATAAATGATGATCGTCAGTATAAAAACCAATAATGGAATTACTACATGAAACCGCCAAACTTTAAATGAAAACCGGACAGAAGAGATTAATAATCTTCGAGTATATAAGTAAAACAA
>MNYQ01000195.1 GCA_001873185.1 Ignavibacteria bacterium CG2_30_36_16
TATCTTTTCTTGCTTTGTGGCAGTTCATACAAGTTTGACCTGTACCGCCTTCGGTGTATTGATAACCATTAGCAAGAGTGTCGGAACCTGCAGGTGTTTGACGTAATGAACTTGCAAATTCGTTTCCATGAGGATCGTGGCAAGCTGCGCATGTAATAGCTACATGATCGCCTTGTGTCATTCCGGTGGTGTTGGTTGTTAAACCTTTTGTAAAGTTTATATAACCTTTAGCATCGTGGCAACGGATACAATTGCCCAAACTATTGTTCTGTGAAGCTGCGCCCTGAGCGAATGAATTTGACCATACAGCTTCTGAATGAACAGAGTTTCCGTACATAGAATAAACATTATGTCTCCAGGGTTCATCGTGGCACTGACCGCAGTTTCCAGCTTCGTTTGAAATTTGAATTTTAGCAACGAGACCGCCCTGTGAGTGTTCACTTCCAGGTCCGTGGCAACTTTCGCAGCCTATTGTTGCTAAGTTAACGAGCCCGGGATAATAAGTTACCAAAGAATCCCATTTTGCAGGAGATGTTGGAGGAGCAAATGACCAGCCTAATGAAGCGGCAACGTCATCAAAACCACCGTTATTGGATACAACATTGTGGTCGTAACCGGTTGTGTGGCATTTCATACAACTTGTACTGTAATGAGTGCTTGTGCTTAACTGCTGATTAAAGACGTTAGCATGACCGGAAACTTTCCATTTTTCATATATTGCAGCAAATTTAGGCATACTAGCGTGGCAGCCCATACATTTAGGCCAGGCGCCAACAACGTTCTGGAAATTACCAACGCCGACAAAATCAGCGGCATAGTAAGTTCTGGTAGTGTCATCCGTACCGAGAGCCGTAGTAATTGTTAATTTTACCTGGTAAGCGCCTTTAACATCAGGTTTAAAGTAAACCCAATTGTTATTGAAGACGGTTAAGGTTGTTCCTGAACCGCCGGGTTTACTTAACAGTTCAAAAGTTGTGTTTGTAATAGGATCGGTGTTTCCGACATTCTGAGGAGCTAAATAAACAAATGTACCGTTTGGTACTATATCTAATCCGGAATAAACCGAATTTGTGACTGTAGTTAAATTCATTTCTATCAGTCTGTGCGGTGTCATTGCTTCATTTTTAATTTTGGCTGTTTGTGCCATAGTTAAAGTAAAAGCAACCAACACAGTCAAGAGTATTATTTTTTTCATGGGCTTAACCCTGTAAGTAGTTAATAAATATTAATTGCGGATTACTTCATACAATTGCTGTTCCATAATTCTACAGACAAGATATGATGAAGTGTTGAAAAATTGTTAGTATTTATAAATATAGTTCTACTTTATGGGAATGAATAGAATATCATTTTCAGAATAGAGAAGAAGCTGTATCAAGAAATTAATGAGTATACTTTAAAAAAATATTTCCCGTCATTGCGAGGAATGGAGTGACGAAGCAATCTTTTGATTTTACGCTAAATTCAGCAGATTGCTTCTCCCGCAATGCGGGATCGCAATGACATTATTCAACAGAACCTTTTTAAACCAGACTCAGTAATCAAATAAGATTTAAGCTTGTTCTGTAAAGGGGGTGAGCAATTTTTTGGTTGAAGTGAAATAAAAGTGTTGAAATATTCAACTAATAGTTTTTGTTGAACCCGGATTTTTTCATGCCGGGTTTTAATTGAACAAGAATGACTCCTACGATCGCAATCATCATTCCGATGCTCTCTTTAAATGTAATTGTCTCTCCAAGAAAAATCCATGCAAGTACACCGATTTGAATCAGCATCGTACCATTAATGATACTTGATTCAATTGCCGTTAAAGAACGAAGAGTTTTATTCCACAGAGTGAAAGCATACGCCGTATTTACACCTGCCATCCATACAAGCAGAAAAATATTTATTAATGATATGGTTGAAATCCCCTGCAAAAAGATCCCTGCTGCGAGCAAACAAATCGAACCAAACCCTAAACCTATGATTGTTATTATAAACGGGCTTAAAATCTTTTTCCGGTTAATCTCTCTCCCAAGTATTGATGAACCCGCATTCGCTAAAATTCCAAACATCATAATTGCCAAACCAAGAATTTCATTTGATGATAAACTTACCGGCAGGAAATAAACCAAAACTCCACATATAAATAAACAAGCGCCCACCCATTGTATCGAAGTAGGTTTCTCTGTTAAAAGAAAATAACCCATTAAAGCTACAACCAAGGGTGAGAAATTCAACATCAGACTAACCACGACCGAGGGAAGAAGTGACAAACCTGCAAACTGAGCCCCCTGTGTTAATGCAATAAAAACAAAACCGTATAAAATCAATTTGGGGTATTCTTTTCGGTTGAGTTTTTTAAGTTCATCAATATATTTTTTGCGAAGAAGAAGCGGAAGAAGAAATATAAAAGCCAAAAAATATCTTAAACCGGCGAATGTAAGCGGCGGTATTTCTTTTAGCCCCAATTTTATTATGATGAACGAAGTAGACCACAAAAAAGTGACAAACAAAGCCTGCAGTATCACTTTTAAATGTTCCTCTTTCGTCTCTACCCGCATAAGTTTATTACTATCTTAAGATGAATTTTTTAATTTCAATTTTCGAATGACTTCGAAAATTAACGAAGCAGTGATTCCCCAGATAACTCCTTTGCCGGTGCGGTAAACCAGCACACCCGGATTTCCTGCATTCCATGGCTTATGATATTTCTCCGGTAATTGTAATTCTTTTACAGGGAAAAGTTCAACTTCAATTCCGTTTTCATCCTTCATAGTAGAATGCACTTGCATGTTAAGCTTAAACCTTTCGGGCGGGTTCTCTTCAAAATAAGATACCGGCAGTATAAAAAGTTTTTCTACTTCGTTGGTGTCAATCGGTAGAGTTTTTACGTCATCGATTTTTAAAATTGCAATCGCGGAGTCAACAGTAACGCCTATTGGTCCAACAAGTGTATCTAACCTGCCGATTATTTGTATATCATTTTTATTAACGCCGAGTTCTTCTACCGTCTCACGAACAGCCGTTTTAATCACGTCTTCATCGGTATCCTCAACCTCCCCGCCCGGAAAGCATATTTCGCCCCCTTGTCTTATTCCGGCAGCCCGCTTCTCAAAGAGGAAAAAATATTCATCATTTACCGGCACTAATGGAATTAATACGGAGGAATTAAAATACTCTTCTTTACGCAAAATTCCAGGTACTGCAGGAAGATTGTTCTTTAATTTTGCTAAATAATTTAGATTCATATTATGTCACTAATATTTCGATGAATACTTGCTGACGCTCTCACTTACTTTTACTCTCACTCATCTAATACAATCCTTCTCTTTTTTGCCCGGCAAGAAAATCAACTACCTTTCTAACATCCTGAACATTATTACGATTGCAAACAAGCAAAGCATCTTTTGTGTTAATGACAATTACATCATCCATTCCTACCACTGCAGTAAACTTATCGGGGGAATAAATGTATGAGTCTTTAGAACCGGCATTAAACACATCGCCGATAATGGCATTCCGGTTTTCATCTTTTTTATTTAACTCGTAAGCCGATTCCCAGCTTCCTACATCGTTCCAGTCGAAATTACTTTTGACAAGATAAACTTTGTCTGACTTTTCCATGATGCCGAAATCAATTGAGATGCTCTGCAGTCCTGGATAAATATCATCAAGCTCGTTATAAAAATTTGAACTTGAAAGGTCTTTATTCAATAATTTTATACTTCTAAACATTTCGGGTAGATGTTGTTTTATTTCATCAAGCACCACATCGGTACGCCAGATAAACATACCTGAATTCCATAAATATTCACCCGAAGAAAGATATAGTTTTGCTGTTTCTAAATTTGGTTTTTCTACGAACTTTTTAACTCTATGCACTTGCGGTTTTATTTCATCTTTATCAAAATTGATATAACCATAGCCTGTATCCGGGCGTGTAGGTTCAATACCGAATGTTACAAGCCCTTTGGACTGATAAGCAAATTCCGCCGCAGTTTGTATCGATTGCCTAAATTTTTGCGCATCGATAATAAGATGATCGGCAGGAAGAGTAATAATAACTGCTTCATCATTAATTTCACTAATAATAGCAGCGGCAAGCGCAACACAGGGAGCAGTATTTCTTCCAACTGGTTCAGCCACTATGTTGTTCTTTGGAATTTGAGGAAGCTGTTCTTCAATTAATGCTTTTTGAACCTTATTGGTTATAACAAAAATTTTATCCGTGTCAATAAATCCATTTAGACGATTAACGGTTTCTTGAATCATCGTAAATTCGCCGAAGAGATTTAGCAATTGTTTGGGCAGTGTTTTACGGCTTCGGGGCCAGAAACGGGAACCTACTCCGCCAGCCATAATGACAGCATATTTATCCATTTAATTCATCTCCAAATTTTTGATGCGAAATATAACAGATAATTAGAAATAATCCGTTAATCAACCATCGAAAAACCCAACAAACCGTACAATCTTTACAAACCTTACAACAGAAATTATTTTTATTAATTTTTGCCAAAAAGAATTTACATTTGTCCGATTTTAGTCTTAATTTATATAAACAAATCCGGAAGGAAAATGATTATGAAGCATCTTTTTATTTTATGCTTATCATTCTTAATATCCACGGCAGATGCACAGCAGGCAATCCGTTTTATTAATTTAACCGGAACCGCCGAACACATAGTGGATGCCGATGAAATAGTTTTTAATATACAGGTTAGAACTACCGCTAAATCGCTCGATGAAGCGAAAAAGAAAAATGATGAGCAGATATCGAACATTAGAAAAATATTGGCAGAACTAAACATCAAAAAAGATGATTTTGAAATTCATCCTATCTCTCTCGGAAAAGAATACGAATGGCAAAATAATAAAAGAGTAGATAAAGGATTTTTTGCCGCTACAAACGTTACGTTCAAACTTAAGGATTTTTCAAGATATTATGAAGCTACAGATAAACTTGCATCCTCGGATAATTTTACCGTTAACTCGTATTATAACTTATCCAACTTTGAGTTCTATAATAAAACCACTTATCAAAAAGCTTTGATCGCGGCAAAGGAAAAAGCAGAATATATGACGAAGGCGCTGAATATAAATATTGGAAAGGTCTTAGAAATTGAAGAAACTGGAGACTACCAGCCTCCAATGTTGATGAGAAATAAAATGGAAATGGATTCTGCCGGCAGCGAAACAATTGCCGGTAAAATTACTATAAGAAAAAGTATACGGATAAAGTTTGAACTGATTGATTAAACTTGGGCAATTCTGTTCAAAACTTAGATGGTGTGTTTTCATTTTTGTGTTTGTTAATCAGGCAGAACTTTATTACTTCATCAAATAGAGCTTTTAATAAGATTCTTATAGTATTGATATGTATCCGTTAGCTAACGGATTTTTCATGTCAAGATATTTTTTATGTTTTTTACTTTTAACTTTAGGGCATCTCTAAAAACAAAGTGTCATTGCGAATGAGTCCTCGAATGAAGCAATCCCAGTGTAGAATTTCGAGATTGCTTCGCTCTCAATCCCGCAAGCGGATTGTGTTTCATTCAAAATTCATAATTCATAATTCAACATTGCGTCTTGCCGTGCTATGATATTTTCACAAAGCCGCTTGAACTTTGGTTTGCTGCCGCACTACGCTTAGATTGTTATAAATTAAGAATTCGTTGAACATATTCAGCTAACAGCTTATGCCCCGAATTTGAAAGGTGAATGCCATCTGCATACAAGAATAATTTTTTTGATAAAATTTTTGAACTTTTAAAAAAATCAAATGAATCATAAAATTTGATATTGTAATCTTTCAAAGCATCTTTAATTTTTTCTTGGGAAAATTTAAACTGTAAATTATTTTTTCGTAATTGATATTCATAAGGTACGATAATCATGACAAAATCTATATTTTCCACATTACAGTAATTATTTATGACCTTAATAACTTTGATTCCTTTTTCAAAATCCTTATTATTTTTTAAATAAAAGTTTTCTTCAAATTCGAAATAAGATTTCGATCTATCAGAAATGAAATTCTTTAGGAAGATATAAAGTCTGCTGTTAATTCTTAAAAAGCGTAGAATATTTTCAAATTGGTTTTTAATTTCACTTAGTTCTTCTTCGTTGGGTTGATTCGAATACAAATCGTTGAGACAATAAAAAATTATAACTCTATCAATTTTTAGTTTATTCTTTTCCTTTATAATGAAATATTTTACAGCATTATAATAATCATAAACTCCCCATCCTAAAACAGATGGATTTAAGATATTTATATTCTTTTCTTTTTTTTGAATGAGTCCCGCAAATGTAGAATCAGATTCAACTCCAATACACATTGTTACCGAATCACCAATTAAAAGCCAGCTATTTTTAGAAGTATCAATTTTTTGACTGGTAACTCGAAATCCATATTGATCAACTCCTACCAATTTTCCGTTTGAATATCCTTTGCTTAACGGCGCTAAGCCAATAGAATTATAATATCTATTTTCTTCAAATAGTTTCCTATCACTGCCCTGGGGCTGAATTGATGGGACAAATAATCTAACTATAAATTCACCAATTAAGATGAAGACACATACGACGATAGTATTATAGAAGAAAAAAAATATTCCTTTTTTTAAAGAAAGTTTTGCCACGAGTTCGATTTGTATCTAAAAATGAATCAAATTTAATTCTTCAAATCTAATTATTTAATCTCAAAAAACATTGAATTCTAGATTAAGAATACTTTCAGAATATGTATGTAAAATTCAATCTTGACTTTTTTGTACAGATTAATTAGATTTGAATTGTAAAAATTAATTGAATTTTATCTAAAATTCACAGAAAAGTTAGTTAGGAGATTTTATGAGTTCGACAGAAGTTTCCAAATTAGAAGAACTTGCGAACCAGGAATATAAATATGGATTTGTAACTGATATTGAGAGCGATACATTTTCTAAAGGCTTAAATGAAGAAGTAATACGCCAACTTTCTAAAAAGAAAAATGAACCCAAATTTATGCTTGAATGGCGGCTGAAAGCATACCGCCACTGGTTAAAGATGGTAGAACCTCATTGGTCTAATGTTAAGTATGACCCTATTGATTACAATGATATTTCATACTATTCTGCGCCGAAGAAAAAACCTCTGTTAAATAGCCTTGACGAAGTCGATCCCGAATTACGAGCTACTTTTGATAAACTCGGCATTTCGCTTGAGGAGCAAAAATTATTTAGCGGCGTTGCAGTTGATGCGGTATTCGATAGTGTTTCGGTAGCAACAACATTTAAAGAAAAACTTGGCGAACTTGGAATAATATTTTGCTCATTCAGCGAAGCAGTTCATAATCATCCCGAATTAGTTAAAAAATACCTCGGAAGCGTTGTACCCTCTACCGATAATTTTTTTGCCGCATTGAACTCTGCAGTATTCAGCGATGGATCTTTTGTTTATATACCTAAAGGAGTTCGCTGCCCGATGGAGCTTTCTACATATTTTAGAATTAATGCCGCCAACACCGGACAGTTCGAACGAACTCTAATAGTTGCGGACGAGGGCGCTTATGTTAGTTACCTGGAAGGCTGCACTGCACCGAGAAGAGATGAAAACCAACTTCACGCTGCAGTTGTTGAACTTGTTGCACTCGAAAACGCTCAAATAAAATATAGTACGGTGCAAAACTGGTACGCGGGTAATAAAGAAGGTTTAGGCGGAATATACAACTTCGTTACAAAACGGGGCGCCTGCCGTGGTGTTAATTCAAAAATTTCATGGACTCAGGTTGAAACAGGATCGGCAATAACATGGAAGTATCCAAGTTGTATTTTGCAGGGCGATAATTCAACCGGTGAGTTTTACTCCGTTGCACTAACTAATAATTATCAGCAGGCTGACACCGGAACGAAGATGATACACATCGGCAAAAACACAAAAAGTACAATTATATCTAAAGGCATTTCTGCAGGTAAGAGTCAGAACAGTTATCGTGGTTTAGTTAAGATTACGAAAAAAGCCGAAAACGCAAGGAACTTTTCTCAGTGCGATTCTCTGTTGATCGGCGATAAATGCGGTGCGCACACATTCCCGTATCTTGAAATAAATAATCCCTCCGCCCAAGTGGAACATGAAGCTACAACTTCTAAAATTGGTGAAGACCAATTGTTTTATTTAAATCAAAGAGGGATTTCAACTGAAGACGCAATTGGTTTAATTGTTAACGGCTATTGCAAAGAAGTATTTAAAGAACTACCGATGGAGTTCGCTGTGGAAGCTCAAAAACTTCTTAGTGTAAGTCTCGAAGGAAGCGTCGGATAAAAAATATCGTGCATAACTGTAGTGATGCAGGTTTGTTGAAAGCTAATCAATCGATTAAGAATTAAGAGATAAGAAATAAGGAAGAGTATGTTATTAGAAATAAAAAATCTTCATGCGAAAATTGAAGGTAAAGAAATATTAAAAGGAATAAATTTAACAGTTAACGCGGGTGAGGTTCATGCGATTATGGGACCAAACGGCTCCGGTAAAAGCACTCTTGCAAACGTACTTGCGGGGCATGAAAATTATGAAGTGACGGAGGGCGAAATAATTTATAAAGGTAAAAATCTGCTTGAACTTTCGCCTGAAGACCGCGCACGCGAGGGGATATTTCTCGCTTTTCAGTATCCGGTTGAGTTGCCCGGTGTAAGCAATACAAATTTTCTAAAAACAGCCGTTAATGAAATCCGTAAATACCGGGGTGAAGAAGAAATGGATGCCGTGGATTTTCTCCAGATGATAAAAGAGAAAATGAAAATTGTAGAACTCGACCAGGCATTGCTGAAGCGATCTGTTAATGAAGGTTTTTCCGGAGGAGAAAAAAAACGGAACGAAATTTTCCAGATGGCAGTGCTCGAACCGAAGCTTGCTATACTCGATGAAACAGACTCCGGGCTTGATATTGATGCACTGCGAATTGTCGCTAATGGAGTAGAGAAATTGAGATCTCCCGAAAATTCAACTATACTTGTAACCCACTACCAGCGTTTGCTTAATTATATCGTCCCGGATTTTGTTCATGTTCTTTCGGACGGCAAGATTGTTAAATCCGGAGGTAAGCAGCTTGCACTTGAACTTGAGGAAAAAGGTTACGACTGGATTAAAACCGATGCGGTTGCTTAATGCGTGAAGAATGGAGATAAATAAATAATGAATGATATTGCAAATTTTAAAAATACTTTAACAAGCAGCTTTACCGATTTTGAGAAGAGCCTTAACGGACAGAGCAAACAGCCCTTGCATAGCATACGTAAAGAGGCGCTTGCAAATTTTGAACAAGCTGAATTTCCGAACTTAAAAAATGAAGAATGGCGTTATACAAATATTTCGCCGCTGCTCAAACATTCGTTTAACCCGCTGCCTGCTGTGCTTCCGTTGATGTATGACGATATTCAACAGTTTCTTTTGGGGGATACATTTAATCATGTAATGGTATTTGTTAATGGAAGGTTTGATGAAAATTTATCGAAGATTAATAATCTTCCCGATGGATTAATTGTTAAAAGTATTGCCACTGATGTGGAAGAAGATGACCCGAATGTATTAGAACATTTTGGTAAATATGCTTTAAGTGAAGGACAAATTTTTACTTCCCTCAGCGCTGCTTATACTTTTGATGGCGCATTTGTGCATGTTCAGGAAGGAAAGATAATTGAAGATCCAATTCATCTTCTTTTTATTGCTGATGCGCGGAAAGATAAAGCGCTTATTCAGCCGAGAAATTTATTTATCGCAGATAAAAATTCGCAGGCATCGGTGTTGGAACATTTTGTTTCGTTAAGCGAAGATATTTATTTTACTAACACTATTACTGAAATTGTAGTTGGGGAAAACACTTATTTCGATCATGTAAAACTTCAGGAAGAAAGCAAAAGAGCGTTTCATATCTCACGAACTGTAATTGACCAGGAACTTTCAAGTAATTTTACTTCACATGCAATTTCACTTGGCGGTGATATTTGCAGAAATGATATTAATTCAAAATTTAATGATAAGGGCGGCGAGTGTACTATTAACGGACTCTTCCTGCTTGACGATTCGCAGTTGTGTGATACACATACACTTATTGATCATGCGCAGCCGCACTGCAATAGTCACGAACATTACAAAGGAATTTTGGATGATAAATCGCGCGGCGTTTTCAACGGGAAAGTGATTGTAAGACCGGATGCCCAAAAGACAAACGCATTTCAGGAAAACAACAATATTATTCTTTCAAACGAGGCTTTAATAAATACTAAACCGCAGCTCGAAATTTTTGCCGATGACGTGAAATGCTCTCACGGCGCTACAATCGGGCAGCTTGATAAAGAGGCAATGTTCTACTTAAAAACCCGCGGCATCGGCGAAGATATTGCCCGCGCTATGTTGCTGCACGCATTTGCTAGCGACGTGATAAAAACAATAAAGCTGCTGCCGGTTAGAGATTACGTAGAGGCTATTTTAACGAAAAAATTTAATCAATAGGTATTACTGTGACTAACAGAACCGAAACTTCCGGAATGCCGGAAGCGGGCATATTTAATATTGAAAAGATTAGGAATGATTTTCCTATTCTCTCAAAAACTATACACGGCAAGCCCCTGGTATATCTTGATAACGCTGCGACAACACAAAAACCACAGATAGTTATCGACTCACTCGTTGAATACTACACAAGCATGAACGCTAATGTTCACCGCGGCGTTCATCATCTAAGCGAAGTTTCTACTAAAGCTTTCGAGGACTCGCGCATCAAAATTAAAAACTTTTTAAATGCAAACAGCGACAAAGAAATTATTTTTACCCGCGGAACTACTGAATCAATAAACCTGGTGGCTTCTTCTTACGGCAGAGCTAATTTTAAAGCAGGAGATGAAATAGTTGTAACCGCAATGGAACATCATTCTAACCTTGTGCCGTGGCAGTTGATAGCTAAAGAAAAAAACATGACTATAAAAGTCATACCGGTTGACGATAACGGTGAATTGATTTTAAACGAACTCGAAAATATTTTCAGCGAAAAAACAAAATTTGCCGCAATAAATTTTGTCTCTAATTCTCTCGGTACAATTAACGATGTGAAAAAAATAATTGAAACGGCGCATCAATACAACGTACCGGTACTGCTCGATGCGGCGCAGGCTATCAATCATTTGCCGGTTGATGTGCAGAAGCTTGACTGCGAATTTCTTGCATTTTCCGGACATAAACTTTACGGACCCACGGGCATAGGCGTTTTATACGGCAAAGAAAAATTACTCGATGCAATGCCTCCATTCATGGGCGGCGGCGATATGATTGCCAGAGTTACTTACAATGAAAGCACATACAACGAGCTTCCTTACAAGTTCGAAGCGGGAACATCAAACATTGCTGATGCCATCGGGCTGGGAGTTGCTATCGATTATGTTGAGCAAATGGGAATTGAAAAAATTGCTATGTATGAAAACTCTTTGCTCGAATATGCAACCGCTCAGCTTCAAAAACTGGACGGCTTAAAAATTATAGGCACTGCTAAAAATAAATGTGCGGTTATTTCATTTATATTCGATACAATTCATCCGCATGATGTTGGTACTTTTTTAGATTTTGAAGGTATCGCAATCCGCACCGGACATCATTGTACGCAGCCGTTGATGCACCGCTTTGGAATTCCAGCAACTTCAAGGGCTTCATTTGCAATGTATAATACTAAAGATGAAATAGATATTCTAATCAACGGTGTAAAAAAAGTTATTGAGGTCTTTAAATGAAAGAAGATTTAAGAGAACTTTATCAGCAGGTTATACTCGACCACAATAAGAGCCCGCGCAATTTTAAAAAGATTGAGGAACATAATCATTTTGCTGAAGGTTATAATCCTTTATGCGGCGATAAAATTGATGTTTATGTTTTAATAGAAGATGGAATAATAAAAGATATTTCGTTTCAAGGTTCCGGATGCGCAATATCAAAAGCGTCCGCTTCGTTAATGAGTTCACTTGTAAAAGGCAAGCCTGTCGTCGAAGCAGAAAAACTTTTTGAAAAATTTCATGATCTGATTACCGGAAAACTCGACGAAGAAAACTCGCTTGAAGAACTTGGCAAACTTGCTGTTTTTGCAGGAGTAAAAGATTTTCCGGCAAGAGTTAAATGCGCCAGCCTTGCCTGGCATACAATGCAGTCGGCAATAAAAAGTGAATCCTCATCAGTTTCAACAGAAGAAAAAATTTAATTAATAACAGATAGTCTTTTTATGGCGGAATTAAATAAACAAGTTCTGGAAGACAAAATCATTCAGAAATTAAAAACAATTTACGATCCGGAAATACCGGTGGATATTTTTGAACTCGGACTGATTTACGAAATAAGCATAGACGACAACGCGAACGTGAAAATTAAAATGACGTTGACATCCCCTGCCTGTCCTGTTGCCGGTTCGCTTCCTCCGGAAGTTGAACAAAAAATAGGTTCTATGCCGGAAGTAAAATCTGCAAAGACAGAATTAGTTTGGAATCCGCCGTGGGATAAAGACATGATGTCCGAAGTTGCAAAGCTTGAGCTTGGTTTTCTATAAAGTTTTTTTCTCTTAGTTCATCTAAGAAGTCATTATAAATAAGGAGTAAATATATATGTTTAATGTTTTGTCCCGTCCCCCTATGTACGATCAGGGTGCAGTTCAGCCGATGCGCGATGAATTGATTGCGGTTGGTTTTGAAGAACTGCTTAACCCTGAATCAGTTGAAAAAGTAATTGAAGCAAATGATGATAAAACAGCGCTTGTGTTTATTAACTCGGTTTGCGGATGCGCTGCAGGAAGCGCTCGCCCGGCTATTTCTTTGGCGCTTCAGCATAGTATTATACCCGATAAACTTTACACGGTTTTTGCAGGACAGGAGCGTGAAGCGGTTGATAAAGTAAGACGGCTTGTAATTAGTTATCCTCCATCTTCCCCAAGCATCGCATTGTTCAAGAACGGCGAGCTGCTTCACTTTGTGCCAAGATCAAACATCGAAGGATATTCAGCCGGACAGATCGCAGAAAATCTCACAACTATTTTTGATCAATATTGTTCTGCAAAAGGTCCTTCAATTACGCCGGAGCAGTTTGCACAGGTAGAGTATGCAAAATCATGCGGTTCAAAAATTCCTAAATTTAAAGAATGATTAACACGTTGGGCTGTCTTAATGTAAATGCATTAAGGCAGCTATTCAAATTGGCTTAAAATGAAGTTCAGCACACAAGAAGAATATGGTTTAAGATGTTTATTACGGATATGCAAGTCTAATTCTCCCAACGGTCTTACAATTCCGGAGATGAGTCAGATTGAAGGATTATCCACTGCGCATGTAGGAAAGATATTAAGAATTTTGCGCCTCGGCGGTTTTGTGGAAAGTACCCGCGGACAAACAGGCGGATACAAACTTACGCGCCCTCCGGCTGAAATTATAATAAGTGATGTTTTAAATGTGCTGGGCGGAAAATTATTTGAATCAAGTTTCTGCGATGATCATTCCGGGCTTGAAACAATCTGTACCCACACAATTGACTGCTCAATTAGAAGCCTATGGAAAACCGTCCAAACACTTTTAGACGGTATGCTCGGCAAAATGACTCTGCATGACTTGCTGGGCACAGAATACGAAGTAAAAGTAATTGCAGGCTCATTAGCCGAAGAAGTTGAAAAGAATTAATGAGTTAGTTGATATTGAAATTGCATCGGTGCATTTTGAACATACAGGAAAGCCGCTAAACTGATTTTCATTAATCTCTAAAATCTATTGATTCCGGCTTGCGGAATCAATTTTCTTTTTCCGCTCAGATTCAGAATATGCTGCAATAAAATCTGCAAGATGTTTGTAATAAGATTCTTCTCTTGCATCGCCTTTTTGATAGGTCTTGAAGAGATTTGATAAATATTTTTTTGTCACAATTTACAATCCGGTGACCAGAATATTTTACAAGTAAGATAATTTACTAGCCCATTTAAGTATGGGGCTATCCATTAAATTCTTTGCAACACATTTAGAAATAACCATAATTATTTTCAATTTAAATTTTTAATTTCTTTTTAATCCAACGAATAATAACAAGCCCTAATATCCATAATGAAAATGCTGATGCAATTAGAGGAATAGCGGTAGAATGTTCTGTGAAAAAAGTTTTTCCCGGCTGAAGGATTACATCTCCGGTCAGTACATCCCGGGTGAACATTTTTGTTTCTTTTACAGTTCTGCCCAGCGGATCTATTATGCAGCTTATGCCTCCGTTTGCAGCACGAATTACAGATTTTCTATTTTCGATTGCTCGAAGCACAGCAAACTCTTTGTGTTGATATGGTCCGCTTGAATTGCCGTACCAGCTGTCATTAGTAACGACACTAATAAAATCAACCCCCTTGTTTACAAATGAAGCATTGAAGAATGGATAAATAGACTCGTAACAAACCAATCCGTTTATGCGCAGCGAATCTTCCTTTATACCATTAGGTTCTTCAATCTTTATTTTAGGAATAAAAAATATTGATGTATCCTGCCCAACATTCCAACCAGAAATTCCTACGCCCCATTTTATCCAGTTGCCGAGAAAAGGAAGTTCGTCAACAAACGGAACACGCTCGCCAAATGGGACGAGTTTCATTTTGCCGTATCTTTGAAGCGACTGTGAATTTGGTGAAAAAAGTAAAATCGCATTATAAGTTGCGTAATAGTAACCGCCCTCTTTGCTGTACTTAACATCGGAGGGTGCATTTTCTTTTGAACTGAAAAACCTCAAATCGGGCATACCGGTAAGTAGATAAACATTTTGTTCTTTAAGAAAGGAGTAAATTCTTTCAGTTAAATTTAAGTATGTTCCTCCCATAAGGTATACCGGTACTGCCGTTTCGGGCCATACGATCAAAGCGGCATTTTTATCTATTGCTTTCTTCGACATTTCGAAATACAAATCTAACACAGCCGCTGGACTGCTTTCCTCGGACCATTTATCCCATGGATCAAAGTTGGGTTGTACTATTCCCACTTTCACTTTTTTATTACTCATTTCAAAAGTATTTATACGATAATATCCATAGATGATTGGGAGCGTAATTAAAGAAAGAGCTATTGTCCAAAAAATCATTTTCCTTTTCCCGCCCGATTGGAATGCAGCTCTAAATACAAAATAATTTATATAAAGAACAAGCAGCGATATTCCAACAGCGCCAATAAATTCAGCGACCTGTATGAAAGGAAGAAAGTGAGACAACCCGCTACCGAGCGTTAACCAGGGAAAACTTGCATCGGTTATCATGTAAGCATATTCGTAAGTTATCCAGAATAATGGGAAGAAAAACAATGCCCATTTTTTATTAAATAGACTCCGCGCAAAGAAGAATAATGTTGAAGGTATTAAAAAGAAAACAGGATTAAAAAAGACAAGCAGTACGCCTGAAATTAGTAAGAAAGGATCTGTTGCTGCCTGCCAGCTTCCAACCCAGTAAATTGTTATCAAACAGAAAACAAATGCCGTTAAATATGTAGCGCGGTTAATGTCAATTAATTTTTCACGCCGATCGATTACATAAAAATAAGGCACAAGCGCCGCGAACATAAATAACTGAAACGGAAATGGAAATGGCGGGAATGAAATACCGAGCAATATTCCGCTTGAAATGAGAAGCAGCCGGTCATTTTTTCTTTGTCTTCGCTGTTGGGGTGTAAGAGCTTCTTTATTATTCCAGAATTTTAATTTCAATTTTCCTTCTTCTTTTTTTTATTCCAAAAATATCGCACGATGAAAAATATAAGAACAGTAATTGTAATAACAATTGCTATGTTGCTGTAAGTAGAAAGATAATAGTCAACAGTTTCTATATTATTTCCGAACAAAATACCGAGATAAATTATTATTGCGTTCCAGGCAAAAGCGCTTAAAGTAGCAAGCAAAACTGTTTTTTTTATATTTAATTCGCTTACGCCTGCAAAGAAAGAAATTACCGAGCGTGTCCCCGGCATAAAGCGGTTTAAGGCTATAACGATATAGCCGTATTTGAGAAACCATCCTTCGGCTTTTTCAAGCGCTGCAATAGAGATGAATTTCATTTTGCCGGCGCGAATAACTTTTTTATCAAGCTGATTACCGATGTAAAATAAAGTCATAAATCCGAGAACAGAGCCTATGCTTGTCAATATCAACGTGGGGATAAAACTTATTGTACCCTGAGAAATAAGTGAACCGCCCACCACGACGACTAAATCGCTCGGCGAAGGAGGAAAAACATTTTCCACATAAGCAAAGGCAAAAAGCGCTACATAAATCCAGAAAGGGGCGGCGTTGGAAATAAAATCGAGAATATATTCAATCATATCATTCTGATTTGATTAATAATACCGTTGCCATCGCAG
Source organism: Ignavibacteria bacterium CG2_30_36_16 (assembly GCA_001873185.1). GTDB lineage: Bacteria > Bacteroidota > Ignavibacteria > Ignavibacteriales > Ignavibacteriaceae > CG2-30-36-16. The sequence continues at coordinate 16,356 of MNYQ01000195.1, forward strand.
CTATACCTTCTTCTCTTCCCACAAAACCAAGTTTTTCTGTGGTGGTTGCCTTAATTGATATTTGATCAACTTCCGATTCCAGTAGCGTGGCAATTTTTTTTTGT
>MNYQ01000112.1 GCA_001873185.1 Ignavibacteria bacterium CG2_30_36_16
ATCAAGCAGGCAGAATAAAAAGAGAGAGGAACAAAAAGCGTCCCAAAAGGAATAACATCCTTATTTGCGGGATCAGCTTCTGTTCCCCTCCGATAGGGCATATATAAATATCATCAATATTTCAAAGAACCGTTTTGTTCTTTCGGGATAACTACGTCCCGAAAGCACTTGAAAAATATTTATCGAACGCTAAATTACTTGTTGACTTTAAACGGAATAACTGGTTATGTGGTTTTTCATAATTTTTCACCATATAAGGCAAAAATCTTTTCGCCATAATTTATTGCTGTATAATCATGTTTATTTATTTCTTGCAACCATTCTTCTTCTATTGATTTGATTGACTTGTGTAATTTGTTCTCAAATACGATACTTCCATTTTTCCATAATTCTCTGATAAGCTCTATACCATATTTTTCATTAAGATATTTGACAATACTGCCACACTCTGGGTACGAGATAAAATTATTGTAGTCGTGAAATTTTTCAACTAATTCAGCTAATGGAATTAATTTGCCTTTATGCTGTAAATAATTAGCAAGTGCGTGTAATTCAAAACCCCACCAAATATTATCAGAATTAACCGCCAATCCTTCACTTAGCCATATTTCTTTATACATTCCTCCCCATTCATTGATACTAATTACGTGACAGAATTCGTGCATACCGTATGTTTTAACATTTGCATTGAAGAGTGAATAAACCGTGTTATCCTTTGCATTTGCGATGCCATTGGTTTCCATTCCAATTATATTTTTCATTTTCGGTCTAGATTCAACCATGAACAGATTAAGTTTATTCCGATACTCTTTAATTCCAAGAAATTTCAACAATTTCGGATAGTTCCTTTCAAAATATATTTTAGCGGAATCGACATATTCTTGTGACATCGTTATAGGATCATAGTAATAATTAAAATTATCCGTAGAATCTTTTTGCCACTTATATGCTGAATTCGAAAGCAATTCATCTTTCGTTGGAGGATTATAACCTCCAAACTGAATGAGTGAACATGATGAGATCAAGAATGCAAATCCGATTATTAAATATTTTTTCATATCAAACCACATAACGGTGTTGCCGATAACCCGCCGCCCAGAACAGCAATGCAGATTAAAACGACAAAGCCAATGATTAAGCAAACTGCACTTATCTTTCTTTGCAAGTGCGGTTTGCAACAATGTTAATTAATAGAACAACCTTGAACAACAAACTTAAAACGGAACGAACAACCTAAGAATATTTGAAAAACCCGAATGCGAAAAGGCGGTCGGGTTGATTGGCTGGTTATGCCATTTTGTTTATACACTTAAACCATTTTATGAGTCATTGTTTTTTCCGAACAAATTAACACCAAACAATCTGAATGGCGGTGCTTGATATTCTTTTGGTAAATAATCTTGTGGTATGGTTGTTTGATTTCCATCTCGCATTGCGCCGTAGTGTGGCGACATAATTTCTACTCCAGCTTCATTAAACTTATCTTGTATTTTTGAATGAAGCTCTGAATAAATTCTTGCCATAGCATTTGAATTATTTGTGTATACATTTAGCTCATATGAAACATAGAAATCATCCAGACTGGTTTGCAACACAAATGGTTTTGGTTCGGATAATACAAATTCAGTTTCTTTACCAGCATTAATTAAAAGCTCGTGAACTTTTTTCCAGGGAGCATCATATCCAATTGTAACTGTTGAATGCAGTATTAATCCTCTTTCTTGTGCTGAGGTACTAAAGTTGATGATATGGCTTCCGAGTACCATAGCATTCGGAATAGTTATATCAACGTTTTTTGTTGTTCTGATTCTTGTTACAAGTAAAGTCTTTTCAATAACATCACCCATTGTATCGGCAATTTTTACTCTATCACCTAACTTAAAGGGACGCATATAAGTCAATACAATTCCAGCAACCATATTTGCAATTGCAGAAGTTGAACCTAACGAAAACAAGATACCTACAAATATTGAAATACCTTGAAAAAATGGAGAGTCTGAACCGGGTAAGTAAGGGAATATTACTATTGCAGCAAGTATTAATATTAAAAACCGGACTATCTTAAATGTGGGCATCGCCCAGTCGCGTGGAAATCCGGGAAATTCAATTTTACCGCTATCGATCTCCAAAAAGAAAAATTTAACAAATCTTATTATGTAGTTGAATACAAATACAAGTACAATTATAAAAAACAGATTGGGCAGAAAATTAACAAATGAATCTAAAACTGAGTTAAGTGGATTTAATACAAATCCGAGAAGTTTTTTTGCCCAAGTTTCGCTGAATTTGAAAAGACTAAAAATTATTGTGATGTAAGTGTAAAAGAGAATTACTTGCAGTGCAAAACGAATGATTCTGTTAACCAGGGTTATAAATTCAACGGTTCTTTCAGCGGATAATAATTCAACTGATTTGATCCTAATGGATTGGATTTTTGTCCCTTTCCAACTTTCATATTTTTGATTAAGCAAACTAATAAGAGAGTTGATACTCTTAAAGAATGCTACAAATAAAGCAGTATAAAAAACTAATAATACTAAGTTTTTGATAATAGGTTGTAGATCCCATTTGCGTGTGTATGGCCAGATTTGCAGCGTTTGTGTAATAAAGAGATAAATAGCGAATAAAGTAAGAGCAAATCTAATTCCCCGTAATATTATTAAAACTATATTTACAATAGTTGATGACTGTAAAATCTCCTTATCCTTTATCTTAACACTTTTGATTTTTCCCTTATCAAGCTGTTCAACTTTACGATATAACCAAGGAAATATTTTAGTAGAAAGCCAAAAGAACAGAATTAAAAGCACAACATACAGAAGCGTATATAGTCCCTTCTTAATTAAATTTTTCTGACTGTAATTTTCTCTTCTTTCATATAATTTTTTTACAAGGCTATAACGATAGCTTTCAGCAAGTGAAATTTCTGTAGTATCTTCAATGCGTGCATCCTCTTTGGTTATAGCCATCAGAGGTTCGCCAAAAAGCTGAAGCAAAACAAAATCGGCTTGCTGAAGAATTTTTATAGAATCATAAACGATTGTATCATTTATGGCAATTGTTTTTATTTTGTCGCTAATTTCAGCAGCTCGTTTTTCTGCATTAAAAGTACCAATACCGGATTGAATGAAAAAAAGCGTATCAGCATCTAGAGTGACCGGATATTTTTTTTTCATCTCATCGTTTGTTTGAGCAAATGTGAGATGACCTAATAAATAAACTGTTATGATTATAGCAAAAATGATAGTATGTATTTTAGTAGTATTCATATTAATTCCTAAATAAATCTTCAATTGAAACATAATTAAAATAATGGCATAACTTTTAATTGAGCCGATGAAACAAGTCCAAAATTGGAGTGTTAGGCGGAAATTTCGTTCCGCATAATATCCCTTTCTTAAAGTCCTCGTTTCGTACCAACTCATTTTGTTTATTTGTTTTACAAAGTAATTTACAAAATTATCCGGATTTTTATCCGACTTTTTCGTTCTTCATAAACACCCTTGCTTCTTATCCGTCTAACGGACTCTTAACGCCAGCCCCCAGATTTGCAACAT
>MNYQ01000021.1 GCA_001873185.1 Ignavibacteria bacterium CG2_30_36_16
GTCACGGTCCGCGTGGGCGTGGCAGAGGAAGACTTTGAGGGGGCGGTCAACGGATGGCATAGCGGATAAGCGGATTCTTGGCGCGCAGGGTGCCTTTGCTGGCTATGTTGATTTTGTCAGCCAGCCATGCGTCCACACCGTCTTTGGTGAGACGGGTGTACAGTGCGCGGACGGGGTCACGGTCCGCGTGGGCGTGGGTGAGCGGGATTGAAATCCCCTGCTCAGTTCGTGAAAGTCCCTTCGGACTGCGCGACGAGAGCCACGCGTCCACGCCATCTTTGGTCAGGCGTCACGGTCCGCGTGGGCGTGGCAGAGGAAGACTTTGAGGGGGCGGTCAACGGATGGCATAGCGGATAAGCGGATTCTTGGCGCGCAGGGTGCCTTTGCTGGCTATGTTGATTTTGTCAGCCAGCCATGCGTCCACACCGTCTTTGGTGAGACGGGTGTACAGTGCGCGGACGGGGTCACGGTCCGCGTGGGCGTGGGTGAGCGGGATTGAAATCCCCTGCTCAGTTCGTGAAAGTCCCTTCGGACTGCGCGACGAGAGCCACGCGTCCACGCCATCTTTGGTCAGGCGGGAGTAGAGTCCACGCACGGCGTCACGGTCCGCGTGGGCGTGGCAGAGGAAGACTTTCAAGGGGCGTTTGGGTTCGGGCATAGCGATTCCGTGTTTGAGATTCAATATACCAAGCTTACCTAAATATTCAAATGTAGTACTTGAATTGTAGTAGCTCGTTCTCCATATCGTCAATCGCGGTAAGAATGCTTCCAATTTGATCGGAAAATCTCAAAGTAACTGGCAGACCATCACCATAAATGCAGGCATTGTAGTTTAGCTTCGTTAGCGCCAAGACATCTTGTAATACTTGGTGGATTTTTGACTGTCCTCGAACAATTTGAACTCTTAATGGATTTGGAATTTCAAGACTCATACTTGTATTCAACCTTGGAACAAATCCCTTTGTCCAAATAAAACCTTCGTATTGACTTACTATAAGTCCCAAACCTCTTAGATTTCCGTATTTACAATCTTGTTTCTCGACTTCTCTAAATATCTTCAATTTGTTTGACGACTTAATCACGACGCCCACCAAATTGGTGTCAGCGCTTACATCATTTACTGCTTCTCGAAAACCATCCCATTCGTTTTGATTAAACCTTGCTCGACCGTGTATAAAAACTTCTTTTGGATACTTCTTTCCATTATTCTTCCAATATGCAGACAATGCCTTGGTCAATAAATCTTTTGCAGCCACTTTATCAAGGTGATATTCTTTTTCATTCTCACTCAACCAGGGTCCGATATTTCCCCGAAAAATTGTTCCATCACCCGAATCCAAAAACATCTGCGCCGCGCTACAAGCATATCCCTTTCGAGTAAGATGTTCAAATCTCTTGAAAACCAAACCTACATAACACACACCTTCTCGAATATCCTTCAATTTCCAAGGGAGTTTGCTCAACTTATAGTAAAGTGCTGAGGATTGCGTCCAAGCCAAGTGAGCTTTCATCTCATCTTCAAATTCTGTTTCTGTATATTTATCCTTAAACGCCAATGTTGTTTCAAGAATGATTTGAATTGGTATTTGGACACCTTCGTTAATTACTCTAGCTTTTAGTTGATGGTGAAAATCCGAACTCGAATCCAGAAACTCACTCATTTCCTCAAGCTGTTCTTCAATTTCAGGAAACAATGCGTGCTGTCCTTCTTGAAAAGCTAATACTTCATCCCGTGTCGATGATGAGATTTTTGTACTTGAAGACAAAGGACGGCATTTCAACCAAACCGATTTTGGAATGACGACGAACCAAACATTAATATCAGTTTCTTCTTCGCTCTTAACTTTTTTTATCTCGTCCAAAAACAGATTTACAACTTTATAAGTTCTTTCTTGTAGATTGCTGATGGAAAGCAAATCCTTCAACGCGACATCATCTATCACTCTTTCTATAACGGGCTTGCTTTGCCACTTAACTCCAAAAATTGATTCAAATCCAAGAAAAGATGGGCGTTGAACGCTGTTTGAGATTATTGGCTTATCAAGTCTTTTGACAAATTCCGCATAATTTTCAATTCCCGTTTGTGTTCCAATTACCCCTGCTTGAACGCTATGAGAATCAGATTTCTCATACGGTCCAAAAAGAGACAAACCATCCCTGGGATCTTCGGAAGTTTGGTCATATCCAAAAGCCAACTTCGGCTCATCAAAATAAATTAGATTGTTATTCATTTTCGTCCTGACCACTTTTCTTCTCGGGTTCAATATAACCCACATAGCTTTTGAACATAACTGGCGCGTTATTTAGCTCAACAAAGAAATGTTTACACACAGGTATTTTTATGATTTCAGAGCCTTCATCGGACAGCCACAACATAAAACCCAAAAGTAAATCGCGCCATTTTTTGTTATACCAAGTGCTTCCTACACGTCTTCTTCTCGAATGCTGTTTTGTTTTTTCTACTAAAAATCCATCGTTTGTGAAAGCAACATGATAATTAATACCAAATGCACTTGTTGGATGAAAGAACGCATTTCCCTCAATAGCAAAATGCCAATTCAAATCCAGATTCTTTCCTGCCAGTTGTATTGATCTTCTTCCATATTTCTTGAGATTCACTTTTGGATACGACAACTCGTCAGACGATTTCCAAGGAATGTAAAAAGATTCGCCATTAGCCAACTGATATTTAGCCAAACCTTTAGATATCAAGAACATACCAAATTGTTGATTCAAAAGCTCGATAACTTTGTTGCTGGTTTCTTTTACAAGCAAATTCGTCTCTGAAAATCGGTATTCTTTGTTCTCAATAAACTTGCTTATTTCAACAGTTTCAAACCCGCTGAAGCCCAGAACATCCCGAACACATTCGGGGCAAGCCAAACTGACGATGGAGTCATTTTCAAACTTTGAGGGATAAGGAATGTTGTCAAGATTTAGATTATCAGGATTTTCAATCTTGTAAACGTAAATATCGTTCGGCAGTTTAAATTCAAACCAGTTACTATGATAGGTCTCATGCTTGTTCTTGATTAGCCGATTGTTATTAAAGTTTAGACTTGCTTCAAGTGAAGATATGACAGATTGATCTACAGTTGCACTCTTTGGCACATTTTCTTTTTCAAAAGTATCCAAGAGTTCTACAAATCCATCCCTCCAACTGTCCGAAAAATTCAGGCAGTTTTTTCTAACAATTTCTGCTGGGAACTCACTTGGTGGCACATTGTCAATTTTGACAGGAATGATAAAGTTGTCAATTCTTTGCCTATCAGCTACTGCCAGCTCCTTGAGTGTCCCCTGCTTTTTTATGGATAGATTTGATACAACAAAAATAAACTTTAAAGTTTCTTCTTTGATTATTTTCTCAATCTTGCCCCACGAATCTTCGCCACCACCCAAGTTTTTCAAATCGACCCAAACCGAATAACCTAGCACACTTAACCGAGACGCCAACCATAGAGAAAACAAATTGTCTTCTGGCGTAGAATGGCTTATAAAAATGGTTCGTTTTATTTTGCTAATGATTTCCATGATTACCCCAATTGTACGCCGATTATCCTTCGCGCACAGCCTTGCGGATTTCCAATTCCCAATCCTGGCCTGGGAGGAGTTTTGCTTTGTCCAGCCACGCGTCCACGCCATCTTTGGTTAGGCGGGCGTAGAGTCCGCGCACGGGGTCACGGTCCGCGTGGGCGTGGCAGAGGAAAACTTTGAGGGGGCGGTCAACGGATGGCATAGCGGATAAGCGGATTCTTGGCGCGCAGGGTGCCTTTGCTGGCTATGTTGATTTTG
>MNYQ01000173.1 GCA_001873185.1 Ignavibacteria bacterium CG2_30_36_16
CAAATCAGTACAGAGAAACCTGGCCGGCAGAAGTTAGCGCCGTCGTTACCGATAACATTGGCGTTGATTCTGTATGGGTAGTTTATAAAGTGAACACTGCAGGTTCTCTTAATTATTTTGGTCTGATTTATAATTCAGATAATGAAGATTTTTCCGGCAGCTTTAATATTGATACTTCGTTAATTGCTGTTGGCGATACGATGTACTATCGGATAGTTGCACGCGATGAAGCCGCTGCGCAAAACCTCGGCTATTTTCCGGGAGCTTCAACATTCAGCAGTTTTATATTTGTGAATGATACTGAATTCCCGATAGTCTCACATGTGCCTCTTCGCGATCAAGCAATTATTAAATGGCCCGCAGTAATAAGAGCTGATGTAACTGACAACCTCGGTGTAGAATCTGTGTTTTGCGAATATTCCGTAAATAATGGCGCAATAACTGGATTTTTCCCTCTCGCATTGCAGAGTTCCAATACTTGGCTCGGTTCATTTAACCTTGATACAACTCAAGTACATGTTGGAGATTCGGTAGCATACAGGCTTTTAGCAACCGATATCTCGACCGCTCAAAATATCACCTATGCTCCTACGAGTGGTTTTAACGGATTTAATATCATCAGCGCTAAAGGCATCGTGCTTGTTGTTAATGATGATGTTACTCTCGAGGGAAGAGTTTCTATAGATAAATCAGGAGCGCCAGATTTAACTACTCCACTTGGAGAATCTGCATCATTATTTATTAGCACATTAACAACCGGCGGATATGTTGTTGACTCGACGACCTGGGCATCTATGGACACTACAGTATTGGAAAGTTACGATGTTGTAATTTTAGCTGCCGGTACAAAAACAGCAGCTCAGTTTGATAATGCCGCAAAACGTCTGGCAATTGTTCGATACACCTTACGGGGCGGTAAAACATTAGTTGAAGGAGGAGAAGTCGGTTATATTTATAGACGTTCCTCTGCTACTTCCGATAAAGATCCTAATTTTAGAAGAAATGTACTACATGATAGTTCATGGGTTAGCGATTATACTAACGGCGACCTAATGCCTATATTGCCAGGGCATACAATCTTTAATCAACCAAATGCAATTGTTGGTCCGTTTGATGTTCAAAACTACAGCGGTTCATCTTACGCTGCTCGCGATGTAGTGAGAATAATGCCCGGACAGCCAGGTGTGGTAAAAGCTGCTGGCTGGATAAACGGAAGCGTAAATTATGCTGACACTGCCGGTATTATTATTTACTATCAAAACGGCGATACTACAGCAGCCAGAAATGCTTTCTTCACATTTGCAATTTCGCAGTTTACAGATCAAGTAATTGCAGGTAAGTTAATTGAAAATGTTGCTGACTTGCTGAGTAATTCATTCCTTTACATACCGGTGGAACTGGTTGCTCTTAATGCTACTTCCAACAATGAAAGTGTTACTCTTAATTGGATTACAGCAACAGAAGTTAATAACTCCGGTTTTGTGGTTGAAAGAAAAAATAAAGAAGGCGCTTTTGGTAAAATTGGATTTGTTAAAGGTAATGGTACAACTTCAGAATATTCCACCTATTCATTTATAGATTCTAAATTATCAGAGGGAAATTATTCATACCGCCTAAAGCAGATTGATCTTGACGGTACAATAAGTTACTCGGATGTTGTTGATGTTACTGTTGAACTGCCGAGAGTTTTTGCTCTTGAGCAGAATTATCCGAACCCATTCAATCCGGCAACCTCTATTAAATATTCAATACCGGCTGATGGCTTTGTTAATTTAACAGTGTACAATATGCTCGGAGAGAAAGTAACTAACTTAATAAATCAAAATATGAAAGCCGGCAGGTACGAAATAAAATTTGACGCATCAAAATATGCGAGCGGAATATATTTCTACAGATTAGAATCCGGACAATTTATTTCAGTTAAAAAAATGATGCTTCTTAAGTAGTCCCCTGTGATACTTTCGGAAACATACAACTGTTGTTAATTAGAAATTTAGTTGGTGGGAATAAAGTCCAGTCATTGTTGGGCTACTTTCGGCTTAAGTTTCGAATTTATTGAAATCACATTAATGCATCAAACTTTGAGGCGGACAATCGTTCCGCCTCAAAGTCATTGATGTACACTTCGACAAAGCCTTTGAAATTTTTTCACCTTTCGTACAAATCATACCGCGGCAAACTTAATGAGCCATCACGAAAACCGTTATCTAGTGAACTTCAAGAAAGAAATTAATAATCTGCCAAATCTGAGTTCTATTGGTTTAAAAATTATTCTCAGGTGAATAACCGATAGAACACAGATTACCCGGATTAAAAAGATTTTTTAAAATTACTATGCAGGTCAAAGCTTATGAATGAGGATAAAAAAGGCTTACCGACTCTGAAACGGTAAGCCTATTTAAGGATAGCTACATGAAAGAAATTATTTTTGTCTTACGTTTATTATTCCGTTTATGTGTCTTGTTTTGTCAATGATGTTTCCATTAAAATCGATTACTGTTCCATGGCAGCTTGCACAAGCAGTTAATGGAACTTGTATATGACCGGCTGGCGGCAATCCATGACACGAACCGCATGCAGCTTGGCTGCCATCTACTTTAGTCCAATCAACCGTGTTATTTAAACCAGCCATACTATCTGCCGTGAAAACAAACTGGTCTTCAGCAGGCGCTTCGTTTTTATAAAAAACAAAATTTCCGTGACAGTAAGTATTTGAACATGTGGCAGCAGTAGGATCGTAAACTGCATTGTTTGCCACGTTTGCTAATGCCAATTCTTTCAGAAATACTTCTGCTGGAAGACCGGTATCAAAATGGCCCGATGCATAAATTGACTGCGGAACATTATGACACGTAAAGCATGAGGTTTGATTGCCGAGTGTATTGTCATACAAATGTTTGCTATGCGCGCCTACGCCTTTATCAGAAGTGTTTGAGTTATTATTAATAGAGCGGGGAGGCGCTATGCGCGTGGGGTCTGTAAAACTACCGTGACATGTATTGCAAGCCTCTGGTCCGAATGAAGTCGTATGACAGGTAAGACAGCTTGGGGCAGTTAAGCCAGAATATTTGGGACCGTGACACGCTTGACACTCTGTCATTTTCCAAAATTTCCCTTTTAGCAAATTACCGTGGAAATCGGGGGAAGACGAATTAGTGATATCTTTATTATGAATCAATATTGATTCGGGCTGGTTAATATCTGTTTGAAGATCCGCGCAGCCAGAAGCTGTGATTATTAAGATTGCAGCTAAAATTGTTACGAGATAATATTTCATTTTTACATCCATAGTTTTACAATTAATTAGCTCCATGACAATATCCGCAGAATCCTATACCAAC
>MNYQ01000009.1 GCA_001873185.1 Ignavibacteria bacterium CG2_30_36_16
TTTTGCTATTCAACTTTCGACTTTGCACCCCGTGTTATTTTTATAATATGATAAATGCCGAACCAGCAATAGCAACAATAATTAGCAGGGCAATAAAAACCATACGGAAACCGCTGCGTTTTAATTTCTGAAGTCGAACTTCTTTTTTCAAATTCTTTGTCAAGTCCGGCTCAGGGAAATAATCACCCTGCTGAATGGACCAATTATAATATTTTTTATTTATCAAACTCATCTGCCATTTTAATTTATTTTTGACGCAAAGATATTAATAAACGCTCCAAATAAAATGGTAAAAGGTTAGCCGTTGATGAAAATCACTTCGTCTTCGTTGATTAATGGATATAAAACCAAGAATATTTTTGCTAATTTTGTAACAACTTATTTATGCTCAGGTGTACAATGGAAAAGCTCGAAAAATATTTTGAACAATTTAGAAAAAACATCATTGGTTACAACCAAACTTTTTCATCTCCTTACGGTGAAAAAAGAATTCTGTATGCCGATTGGGTTGCCAGCGGTAGATTGTACGAACCAATAGAAAAAAAAATGTGCGAATTGTTCGGACCGATGGTCGGTAATACACATTCTGAATCGAGCGTAACCGGCACATCAATGACCCTTGCTTACCATCATGCTCATGAAATAATTAAGCGTCATGTTAACGCCAATAAAGATGATGTAATTATAACAGCCGGAGCGGGTATGACTGCTATGGTCAATAAGTTCCAACGAATTCTAGGATTCAAGGTTCCGGAACAATTAAAAGACTACTTGCACCTGCCGAAAGAATTACGCCCGGTTGTTTTCGTCACCCACATGGAACATCACTCGAATCAGACTTCATGGCTCGAAACTATTGCAGATGTTGTTGTCGTTCCACCGGATGAACATGGACTCGTTAGTCTCGAAAATTTAGAACGGCAATTAGAAAAACATAAAGATTCAAAATTAAAAATCGGTTCCTTCACGGCTTGTTCAAATGTTACAGGTATTATTACTCCTTATCATCAAATGGCAGAAATTATTCACAAACACCACGGTTTTTGTTTTGTGGATTTTGCTTGTTCTGCTCCCTATGTAAACATTGATATGCATCCAGAAAACCCGCTCGAAAAACTTGATGCAATATTTTTTTCACCCCATAAGTTTCTTGGCGGACCGGGAACAGCAGGGGTTCTTATTTTCGATTCTAAACTGTATAAAAACCGTGTGCCCGATAATCCGGGAGGCGGCACGGTGGATTGGACAAATCCATGGGGGCAATATAGATTTGTTTCGAGTATTGAAGCACGCGAAGACGGCGGCACACCATCATTTCTTCAAACAATAAGAGCAGGTTTGTGCATTAAACTAAAAGAAGAAATAGGGGTAGAAAATATTCACCAAAGAGAGGAAGAACTTGTGAAGATGGCTTTTAAAGGGCTGAATGAAGTCCCCGGTCTTCATATACTTGCCGATAATGTTGAAGACCGACTTGGCGCAATTTCTTTTTTTATAGATAACATTCATTACAACCTCCTTGTGAAAATTCTGAATGACAGATTCGGAATTCAAATGCGGGGTGGTTGTTCGTGTGCAGGAACCTATGGACATTTTTTACTGCATGTAAGTTTGTGTAAAAGCAGAAAAATTACGGAAAAAATTAATCACGGTGACTTCTCCGATAAACCGGGTTGGGTTAGAATGTCCATTCATCCCACTATGACGGATGAAGAATTATTATTTACGCTTGATGCTATTAATAAAATAGTGACGAATATTAATGAATGGGGTAACGATTACAACTACGATGTTCATTCAAATGAATTCCGGCATAAAACATTTAACGGGGCTGAAAAAGAAATTATTGCCGGATGGTTTGAAATGAACAACAGCACAAAAATAGACGATAATGGTAAACCGTGAAATATGATGTTTGAGCTGGGTTGTTGAAAACGGCAACAACCCAATTGTGGGCATTCTCATCAATGAGAAGCCTTTTTTGAAAAACTCTCTTAAGTTGGAGATTAGTGGCGATTAATTTCTTCAAAACGATAGCTAAGATAAATTAATTATTCGGCATAAAGTTTGTAATTAACTATTCGATTTTAAATTAGACTACGAAAAAGGATTACACAATGAAAAATATAGTTGTTTATTTACTTTTTGTTATCGCAGTAATTGCGCTTTTTGGTTTCGCCTACTCAATTCCCGCAGTTGATGCGCCCGGTAAAAACATTTTTGTTGACAATAAATGTACAATGTGCCATTCGGTTGAAGTTGCAGAAGTAACATCAAAGAAAAATGATGCAAAAGATCTCTCTAATCTTTCAGCAGATCTCACTTCTGATTTCTTGACAAAGTACTTAAAAAAGGAAGAAAGTTTAGAAGGTAAAAAACATAAAACCGCCTTCAAAGGCTCTGACGAAGAATTACAACAAATGGTTAACTGGCTTTTAACTTTCAAAGTAAAGGAAACGGAAAACTAATTATTCATAAAACTAAAGTTTCTATTAATTTATCAATAATTAATTACTAACTAACTCATATGATTATACACAATGGCATCGCAGGGCAGTCGAAAAAAAAGAAGAAAGTATATGATATAATCAAAAGGTTAACTATCTGCTCCACCTTTCTTCTTCTACTCACCTCCTCACAAGTAATCTTTCCGCAAAGCAATGACGACTGCCTTGCCTGCCATAGTGATGACGAACTTACCATGGAAAAGGGGAATAAAGAAATTTCTCTTTTTGTTAATGAAAATATATTTAATAATTCCATTCACGGTTCACTTGAATGCTTATCTTGCCACACTAACTTTAACCCTGATGATCTTCCACATAAAGAAAACATCACATCAGTGGAATGTACTTCATGTCATGAAGATGCAAAGGTTCTTCACAAATTTCATCCTCAGATGCTCAAGACTAAGGGTGTGTCTACTCAGAAAGGAACTTCTTGCAAAGGCTGTCATGGTACGCACGATATATCAAGTCCATCAGGTTCTAAATCTAAATGGAGGACAGCAAATTTAACTGAAGCGTGCGGTCAATGTCACGGAGATGTTAAAGAAAAATACGTTCAGTCTAATCATGCCGAAGCTTTTCAAAAAGGTTTGAAGGGCGCTCCTACATGTATAAACTGCCATAACAATCCACTAATTTCGCGTCGATCAAACAAAGACTCTTTAAAGGTTAAAATTGCCCAGGAGCAACTATGTTTATCCTGCCATCTTGATGATGCTAATATACGTGCACGCACTGCCCCTTCTGCCGGATTTATAATCGCATACGAAAAAAGCGTTCACGGCGCCGCATTGAATAATGGCAATATAAAAGCAGCAGGTTGTATAGATTGTCACGGAAGGCATGATATTATTGGTCCGGAAAAATCGGATTCAAAAGTTTATAAGAGAAATATTCCCAATACTTGTGGAAAGTGCCATGAAAAAATTACAGTTGAGTATAAGGAAAGCATTCATGGTCAGCTTGTTATGCAGGGAAATACAGACGCTCCGGTTTGTACAGATTGCCACGGTGAACACAATATTCTTAATGCCAATGATCCTAAATCGCCCGTCTCATTTAGCAATGTGTCAGAAAGAGTTTGCGCGCCATGCCACAGTTCGGTAAAACTTGCTGCTAAATACGAACTTGATGCTAATCGATTTAAAACTTTCAGTGCAAGTTATCACGGTCTTGCAATAAGGGGCGGCTCGGCGGAAGTTGCAAACTGCGCAAGTTGTCATGGTGTTCACAATATTAAACCGTCATCCGATTCCACATCAACTATAAGTAAAGCAAATCTTGTAAAAACATGCGGTACATGCCACCCGGGTGCAAACGAGAACTTTACAATCGGAAGAATACACATAGATATTAGAGCCGAAAAGGATGAACCGATTTTATATTGGGTATCTTCAACTTATATTATGCTTATCATTCTAACTATCGGCGCAATGTTTTTACATAACATTCTTGATTTCTTCCGTAAAGCCAAAATTCGTAAAATGAAACAGCGTGGAATGATAAAATATGAAACTCACGGACATGCACTATATTTAAGGATGACGTTAAACGAAAGAATTCAGCACGCAACAATGGCATTAAGTTTTATCGTTCTTGTTATTACCGGATTTATGCTTCGTTACCCGGATGCATGGTGGGTATCGCATATAAGGGATCTGAGTCAGGATGCATTTGCTTACAGAAGTTTAGTTCACAGAGTAGCGGCTGTTGTTATGGTTGCAGTGAGTTTGTTTCATATTTATTACATCATTTTTACTTCCCGCGGCAGAAAACTTGTGTGTGATTTATTCCCGAAGTTTCAGGATTTATTAGATGCTGTGGGTGTTGCAAAATATAATCTTGGTTTTTCCAAAACAAAACCTAAACTCGACCGTTTTAGTTATGTTGAAAAAGCAGAATACTGGGCACTTGTTTGGGGCACAATAGTAATGACAGCTACAGGATTTATTCTCTGGTTCGATAACACGTTCATTGGAATTTTAACCAAACTCGGCTGGGATGTTGCCCGCACAATACATTACTATGAAGCATGGCTTGCATTTTTGGCAATTGTTGTCTGGCATTTCTATTTTATAATTTTTAACCCTGACGTTTACCCGATGAACCTTGCATGGTTAAAGGGGACAATTTCTGAAGAAGAAATGGCGGATGAACATCCCCTGGAATTGGAAAAACTCAAGAAGAAAGCAAGTTCCGAAAATTCTTAAAATTTTGATAGAAAAACATTAATGTTAAAAAAAAAAAATAGCAAAAAACTTTTAAGAAACCTGATATCAAGATTAGTTCAAGGTTTTCATTTTTACATTAGCATTATATGTGGAAATTTCTTTTCTTCGATTATTCTTTTATTTCTCCTTTTTTCTTTCAAAACAGTTGCTCAGGATAACAGCGATTGTTTTGGCTGCCATGACGATGAAAGCCTTACGGGAACGAGAAACGGAAGAACTATTTCGGTATTTGTGGGTGAAAAAAAATTCACACAATTTATTCACGGACAGGTGCCCTGCATAGGCTGCCACGTTGATTTGAAAGATGCAGAGTTTCCTCACGAGGACGACTTAAAACCGGCGACGTGCAACGGCTGCCATCAAACGGAACAGGAACAACATGCAAAATCACTTCATGGCAAGGCATTAGCGCGCGGAGACAATTTAGCGCCAACCTGCAAAACCTGCCACGGCAGCCACGAAATTCTTCCCGCAGATAATCCGAAGTCTTCTGTTTATCCAATGAAAATTCCTTTCCTCTGCGGAAGATGTCATCAAGAAGGAACAAAAGTTCAGAAGCAAAGAACAATTCATCAAGATCATATAATTGAAAATTTTTCCGAAAGTATTCATGGCGAAGGATTATTAAAAAAGGGTTTGGTTGTAGCCCCAAACTGCGCTTCCTGCCATACACCGCATTCAATTTTGCCGCACACTGATCCCGCTTCTTCAATTGCGCGTAAAAACATTGCCGCTACGTGTACAAAATGTCATGTGATGATCGAAGAGGTTCACCGCAAAATTATCAAGGGGGAATTATGGGAAAAAAAATCGCACATTTTGCCAGCATGTATTGACTGCCATCAACCCCATAAAATTAGAAAAGTTTTTTATGAATTAGGAATGGCAAATAAAGATTGCATGACCTGTCATCAAGCTGAAAGTATTAAATCTTCTAAAGATGGTCATTCACTTTATGTTGTTATTAATGAATACGAACTTTCAATTCACAATAAAACTGCTTGCAGCCAGTGTCATGCGGAAGTGAATGCTTCGAGTGTTCGTCCTTGTGAAACAATAAAGCAAAAAGTAGATTGCACATCATGCCATGCTGAGGTTGGGGATGAATACAAACAAAGCACACACGGAATGCTTGCCGCAAAAAAGGACCCTAATGCGCCAACCTGCTCGGAATGTCATGGAACGCACGGAACTTTAGGGAAAAAAGATCCTGCATCTCCAATATTTGCAACGAACATTCCTAAATTATGTGCATCCTGTCACCGTGAAGGAGAACAAGCGGCTGTTCGTTATAAAGGGCAGGAACATCAAATTATTGAAAGTTATACGGAGAGCATTCACGGAAAAGGATTAATGAAAAGCGGGCTTACCGTTACAGCAACCTGCACGGCATGCCATACCGCTCACCGCGAATTACCTCATACGAATGAAAAGTCCAGCGTCAACGCAAAAAATGTTGCGGCAACGTGCGGCACATGTCATCACGGGATTCAGGAAAAATTTGAAAAGAGCATTCACTCCTCAAAAATATCCGATTCACAAAATCTCCCATCGTGCAATGACTGCCATAGCGCACATAAAATTAAAAGAGCAGATTCTGAAGGATTTAAACTTCACATAATGGATCAATGCGGCAGATGTCATGTTGAAATTGCTAAAACATATTTTGATACTTACCATGGAAAAGTTTCTCAATTAGGATATACTAAAACTGCTAAATGTTACGATTGCCATGGTGCGCACGATATTCTTTCTCCATCGGACCCAAAATCTCATTTGAGCCGGAAAAATGTTTTAAAGACTTGTCAAAAATGTCATGAAGGAGCAACAAGAAAATTTGCCGGTTACTTTACTCATGCAACACATCACGATCCACAAAAATATCCAATTTTATTTTGGACTTTTTGGGGAATGACCGGTTTGCTTGTTGGTACTTTTTTCATTGCCGGAGTACATACTTTGCTTTGGCTTCCCCGTTCATTAAAATGGAGACGTGAATTAGCGAAAAGAATTAAGGATAAAGAAAATTTAGTGAATAAAACAGACTTATCTGAAAGCAAGAAAGAAAATGGAAAGAATGCTTAAAGAAGAAGACCAGGTTTTAAGGTTTTCGCGCCTCAACAGAGGGCTTCATATTTTAATGATTATCAGTTTCATTAGCTTATCGCTAACGGGTATGTCCTTGAAATTTTCTTATACAAGTTGGGCAGTTATTCTTTCACATTTCTTCGGTGGTTTTGAAGCCGCAGGTTCGATTCATCGGTTTGCCGCTTTTGTTATGATTTGTGTTTTCATTACGCATATTGGCGATCTTATCCGAATTAAAAGAAAAGAGGCAGGAACATGGAAAAAATTAATCTTCGGGAAAGACTCAATTCTTTTTAATAAAAAAGATTTGGAAGATTTCATCGGATCGCTAAAGTGGTTTTTGGGTAAAGGCGAACGCCCCGAATTTGGACGCTGGACTTATTGGGAAAAATTTGACTACTTTGCTGTTTTTTGGGGAATGTTTGTAATTGGTTCTACCGGTTTGACGCTTTGGTTTCCGGAATTTTTTACACGGTTTATGCCGGGCTGGGTTTTAAATGTAGCCACAATTATTCACAGCGATGAAGCTTTACTTGCAACCGGATTTATTTTTACAATTCATTTTTTTAATACGCATCTTCGTCCCGAAAAATTCCCTATGGATATTGTTATCTTTACGGGAAGAATGCCTTTAGAAGAATTTAAAATTGACAGACCGCAAGAATATAAAGAATTAGTAGAAAAAGGAGAATTAGAGAATCATTTTGTTGAAGCTTATCAACCTATTGTAATTAGGGGGATCAAAGTTTTTGGTTGGACGGCTTTATCTCTCGGCTTTTTTATTATTATTTGGATAATTTACGCTATGATTTTTTCTTATAGATAAGGCATTTTTGAATTATGAAAATTAGGAAAAGAAAATACCCCGATATATTTTACAATCCAATCTCTTTTATGGGAGCGGCTCTCGCTTCAATCAGTTTCGGCATTATTATTTTCTTGATCATATTTGAAGCCCTTGAGAAAAATCCTAAACCTTACGTTGGAATTGTAACTTTTGTTGTTCTCCCTGCCGTGCTGATAATCGGTTTACTGCTAATTGCCTTCGGCGCAATTAGGGAGCGCAGAAGAAATAAAAGAGGAATAACTGCAAGAAAAGATTTTCCGGTTATTAATTTAAACGACCCGAAGCAGCGCACAGCGCTTATTGTTTTTTCATTAGGCACGATTGTCCTATTGTTCTTATCAACATTTGGAAGCTTTAAAGCGTATGAATATACTGACTCCGATGAGTTCTGCGGAACTGTTTGCCATAAAGTAATGGAGCCCGAGTACACCGCTTATCAAACATCGCCTCACGCAAAAGTAGGTTGCGTTAAATGCCATATCGGCTCCGGCGCAGATTGGTTTGTTCGCGCAAAACTTTCTGGCTCTTACCAGGTTTATTCAGTTCTTTTTAATAAATATGCGAGACCTATACCAACGCCAATTGAAAACTTGCGCCCTGCACAGCAAACCTGCGAACAATGCCACTGGCCAAGCCATTTTTACGGGGAGAAAAAAATTACCAACACTTATTTTGCTTCTAACGAGGAAAACAGTCGCTGGTCGATGACTTTGTTAATGAAAATAGGGGGCGGGCATGATGAAACAGGAGTTACTACCGGCATTCATTGGCATATGAATATCAACAATGAAATTACTTACACAAGTCTTGACAAAAGAAGGATGGTTATTCCTTATGTCCGTTCGGTAGCTCGGGATGGCAAGGTTACCGAATACCGCACAACTGATAAAAATATTTCTGACAAAATGATAGCTGCCGGTGTTAGTAGAAGAATGGACTGCATCGACTGTCATAATCGCCCTTCGCATATTTATCATAACCCCGCAGTTTCTGTAAATAATTTTATGTCGGTTGACGATATTGACACCGAACTACCGTATATAAAAAGCACAGCGGTTAATGCTCTGGAGAAAGGATATTCATCAAAAGAAATTGCGCTTGACAGCATTAAAACATTTATCGAAAATTTTTATGAAGCGCATTATCCCGAAATTGCCAGGGAGAAAAAAGGAAGTATAACCCAGGCAGTTACAACAGTTCAAAAAATATATAAAAGAAATTATTTTCCATACATGAATGCCAACTGGCGTTCTTTCCCCGATCAAATAGGGCATATGTATGCGCCGGGCTGTTTTAGATGCCACGATGGTAAACATGTAAGCCCCGAAGGCAAAGTAATTTCGCACGACTGCAATGTGTGCCACACCTTGCTTGCGCAAGAATTTTCAGATAACAAAATTGAATTTTCATTGAATGGAATAGAATATAAGCATCCAATAGACATCGGCGATAGCTGGAAAACAACGCCTTGCTATGTTTGCCATGCGAAAAAATAAATTCAATGAATCTTCATAAAAAACCATGAGGGTTTTTTATTCCCCTTTTTGCCTAAACTATTTCTCACAGATTAGCACTTTATCAGCTTACCTCCACCCCAAACGCTTCTAAAATTTCTTTTGCCATCTTTTCTGCAAGCGCCCATTCGTGGAGTTTTTCTTTTGCGTTTGCAGTGAGTTGTTCGTTTAGTGTTGATATATATGCTCTATAGTTTTTTACTATTTGTTCAACTACTTTTTCTTTTACTGGTATTTTTAATTGATAGGTTTTTTGCAGTGAAAGCAATTCTACAAATTCTGCTTTTACTTCACTGTCAACTTCAAGTATTGTTTCACCGGTTTCGGTCTGCATCTGAAATCTGTTAAAAAAGGCATCCGTGATAAGCGGTTTGCCGTTTGTTGGGTATGTTTCAAAATCAAGTTCACCGTAATTTCCTTTTGTGTAAAAGTCTTGCGGAAATTTTTTTATCCCATCCGGCAGACAATCTTCAATTACATCTTCTTTTACTTTGCTATATGCAAACTTTACTTCTTCCTTCTGTTTTTTCTTCCTCATCTTCGGCAGTTCAAGCCGTTCTTTTACAAGCTCACATAAACCATCATATATTTTAGGGAGATAAATCTTTGCGTCTAACCCTAGAGCTTCTAATATTTTTGTGTCAAGTTCTTTTCTGTCTTTTTGTTTTACTTCATTGAAGATCGGCAATATTTTTCTAGATAGAGTCTTTTTATCCAAACTAACTGCGGCAAGTAAGTTGGGGTTTACCGTTTCACATAATTCAGCTTCATAAGTCATATTATCCAAAGCCCCTTCACCCAAGTTTATTCTACCATTAATTTCGATAAAAAGATATTGCAGCGTTGAATTTAAAATATACTTTACTTTGTTTGTGAGTTCCTTCTTGAATAAAGTTATTTCATACAATCTATCAGCAACTAAGTACTCATCATTAGCTAGAATCGGGAATCTATCATTAAATGCTTTAGGCCATAATAAGTTAGAATATTCTTTTACTTCAATTCCCCACCAATGCACTCTCCCTTGCACCGAAGGCACTTCCGTCCATGAAATATTTTCTTTTGTTCGCTGCTTCTCTCCCCACTCAATGTATTTAAGTGCGTACTTGTCACCTTTCTTTCGTAGATCGGTTTTGCTTTCATTGCACAGAAATAATTTATTCTTCAGCTTTGAAGGGTCAATGGTGATGCTTGTGGATTCTTTCGGACTTTTAATTACTGCACGAAGGTATTTATCTTCAATAAATCCTTCCCAACCTCTTGCATTCAGGCAATACAAACATCCTTTTACTTTTTCTTTGCCTTCGTTTATTTGGAGATAGAAGAATTCATTAATACCGGTTTTAATGCCGAACCTTACTTCTGCAATATCTTTAAGAGGAATAAGTTTGTCTTTGCATTTATCTAAGATTTCAAAATAAACATCAGGGGCGCGCAAGTATTTACCCCATTTTGCAAGCTCGCCGTTCATTTTAATTTCATTTCTTAAAAAGGATTGTTTCACTAACCTCACTCTCATCTCGTCAACATCAAGTGAAGAAATATTTTCCGCGACTTTTTCGGTTTTATCATTGTATTGTGCGCTCTCAACTATTTCTACAAGCCGGTCAATAGTCTGCCATCTTTTAATAGATTCTAATTTCAGATCTTGGGACGGTATGAGTTCTGTAAATTTCTTTTTCAATTTTACAAAGCGTGTAATGTTTTTATCCCGTTCATTCTTGTTTCTTTCCTTTTCCAGAATTGTTACCACCGTGTTTACTGCGGCGTCATCAAACCAGGGTTCAGCCCATGAACCGATTATAGTTTTTACTTTAAAGTTATCTAAAAAGAATTCTTTTAAAACAGAACCGTAAGAAACATCCAACCATGAATTAGAAGTAATAACGGCGAACATTCCTTTTTCGGCAAGAAGTGTTGCGGTGTGGATAAAAATATAGGTGTAAATATCCGCCTGCCCGGAAAGCTTTAATTGAATATTCCCTTTGTCAACGTAATAATTGATTTCTTTCTTTAGCTGTTCGGGAGAAAGTTTCCCTAAACGTTCTATCAACCCTCCATTGAAGTCCTTGATAAGAAAGAGTTTTGGATAGGTTAGAAAATAATCGTGCGCTAAAACTTTTGTAAGATAAAGCTTATATCCTTTTTCTTCTTTCTCAATAAGTTCCTGCCGGATGAAAGGGAAATTACCAACGATAGCATTAAAGGTTGGAATTATAATTTTAATTTTCTTATCTGCTTTGCTAACCGAAGGAGGCGGGAAATCGTAAGCGTCTCCCTTGTTCACTTTAAAAATATCGGTACGCCTTACACGAGGAAAATTTTCAAAGTTGGAAACATCTTGCTTGAACAAATTTATAGTGGCGAGTTCCGCCGGAAACTTTGCAATATCAAAACCCCAAATTTTATCAAGCAGTTCGTTATGTTTTATTTGTTTTGAGAGATGCTTTAACCTGTCATAGATTCGGATAAGAAACGTGCCTGAGCCGCAAGTGGTATCTGCATAAAATCCTTTCTCTGTGTTCACTACAAAGCCGAGAATAAAGTCAACTAGATTTTCATTCGTAAAATATTGACCAAGTGAGTGACGTTTATCGGGGTCTATAATTTCCTCAAAAAGTTCGCCAATAACATCTTCGGGTAACTCACCGAAGTGATAAACTTTCATTTCTGAAAAAAAATCAAGCAAATCGTCATGGCACGATTTCGGGATGCCAAATTCTTCAATTTCGGACTCTTCAAAAACCGCCTGCCAATCTTTTTCCTGCGCTTTGGCAAAAGCAATTTTCAAGTAGCGTTCAAAGTCCGGTTCGCCTGTTACATAAAGATCGGGAAGTTCGCTGAAGTATCGCCTAACGGTAAGATAGAAAATAATTTTTGTTACAAGGGTGTAAACACTCTGCCGGGCAATTAAGCGGTAGTAATCACCGGGATTATTATAAGCGATGCCTTGAGTTCTTCCATATAGAATAATGCGCGTTCGTTTACTTTTGTCTTTCGCAATATCGGAGTAATGTTTTTCGAACTGCGGAACGAGTTTATTAACCGTTTCTCTTATGTAATTAACAAAATAAACTTTATCGGGTACAAATTTTCTGAACTTTCCTGTCTCGTTAAGATTAACTATCTCTTCACAAATACTGTTGATATATTTCTTTATAACCGCTTGTACATCTCCGCGAAGCCAATCATTAATATTAACCATCACCTGTGTTGGCTCGCTTGTAAGGAGATTAAGCTTGTTTTTTATTAGTTCATAAGCGTTTAAGTTTTGAAAGTCCCAGGTAAAGCAATACTTAACCTTGTAGCTTATCGCTTTTTTTCTTAGCGTGTCAAGATTCTCTTTAACGGCAAACGGCGGTTTAATTTCTATGTACGAATAGGCTTGCCTTGCTTCACGGTTTATCCATAAAACAATATCGCCGAAGAAAGTTTTGGCATCGTACTTAGCGGGTGATTCGTTAGTCGCTTCTTTGATAGGAAGTTTATTGCGCTGAATAGTTTCGTTAAACCATTCCGTTAACTTACTTACAAGTTCGCGTTCATTCGTTAAGCCGGTTTGTTTTGCCATTAGTATCTTTAATTAATAATTAGTTCTTTTGTCTGCAAACTAAGTGAAAATAATTTTAATCGAAAGAGATATTTGAATGATATTTCAGCATTGTAAAATTAGTTTGCTTCCACTTTTTATTCCTTTGTGTTTTACCTTTATGAACCTTGTGGTAAAATAAAGAGTTGAAAATATGAGATATAACAATGAATAATAATGGTTTCCTCAAAACAATATCTCCCTAAGTTTTTCATAACCGTTTTTGCTTACGGGGAGCTGTTTGGCGTCTTTTAAAGTAATGCGGTAAGATTCTTTTTCGAATAGTTCTAAATTTTTTATCTCATCCACTGCTGCAATATATGAACGGTGTATCCGAATAAAATTTTCCGGGTTTAAATGAGCTTCAAAGTACTTCATTGTTTTTTGTTTTAAATAATTCCCGCTGTCTGAATAAATTTTAACATAATCATCCTGAGCTTCAATATATTTTACAGTTTCAATCGGCACAATAAATATTTTGGTGCCGTCTTTAATAACGATCCTCTCAAGATACTCCGCCTTGTTATCTTTTTCTTCGATTAGATTTTTGACGATAGAATTTTGGGCTGGTTTGTCTTTTAAGTGAAGGAGAGCTTTTTTAAATGCTTCATCAAATCTAACTTTTGAAAAAGGCTTGAGCAGATAGTCAGCCGCATTAACTTCAAATGCTTTTAATGCAAAATGGTCGTATGCAGTTGTAAATATAATAACCGGTGGATTATCGATAAGTTCGAGCATCTCAAAGCCATTTATTTTAGGCATTTGAATATCGAGAAAAATTAAATCGGGCTTAAGTTCGGTTATCTTTTTTATCCCGTCAAAACCATTTGAGCATTCGGCGGCAATGCTAACGGAAGGATATTCTTTCAAATAATTTTTAACTACTTCTCTTCCGAGTTTTTCATCATCAATTATTATTGCACTAATAGGTTCTGTCATTTTGCAGTGAAATTGTTTTTATACTACCGCTAATATAATAACAATAAAACCGATTCACATATTGCGCCTATGTTGGTTTTATTTTGCTTTAATTTTTTGCGGGTTAGAATTCGGAATTCTTTCTATGAGGTTTCTCGCTTCGAGGTCTAATTTAACAGTTACAATATACCATAGAACTTTGCCGTCAAATTTTACCGTAAGTTTTTTAACTGCGATGTCTGATAGTTCCTTAAAAGTAATCACTCCCTTTTTTTTGATTGTTTTTAAAATAAAATTTTTAATTTGCTCATACTTATGCAGAGAAATGTTTACTCCTTTTTTGCCTTGGGGATGCAGTGTCAAGATTTTGTCGTCTTTTTTATCTTTCATAACAATCGCTTTGTGAATTAATTTTTAATATTGGTGATATTTTCGCAGGGGATATACAACACTACCCTGAAAATGTTTTCGTCAGTTTCAATCTTCATCAAATTTTGTCTGCCATAAATAAGTTTAAGCCTGTTACTTATATTTTGCAATCCAACGCCGGCTCCCTTTCTCTTTGTTCCGTTTTTTTCAAAATTATTTTCAAGGGTTATCTTTAAAAACTCCTCATCATGCGAACATTTTAGCGAAAGAGTAACCGGTTCGAGGGTTTCGTAGACAGAGTGTTTAATTGCGTTTTCAAACAACGGCTGTAGTATCATATTCGGTACGGGATGGTCAAGGCATACTTCATCTAATTCTTCTATATATTCAAACTTATCTTCAAACCTGATCTTTTCAATTTCGAGATAAAGTTTAATGTTAGTAAGTTCTTCGCGGAGTTTGTTTTTTTGTTTGTCGTTATTTGCAAGTGTGTAGCGCAAAAAATCAGCAAGTTTTAAAATCATACTTCGTGCGCGCTCAGGGTCAATTGAAGTTAATGCGCTCATCGAGTTCAGGCTGTTAAAAATAAAATGAGGATTAATTTGAAACTTGAGAGACTTTAACTCGGCTTGTGTAATTAAATTTTTTAACTCTGTTTCTCTAATTGAGCGCTCGCGGAAACCGATGTAATAAATTGTCATATAATAAAAGGAAACGATGAGGAAGTAAAACATTATTCCGATAAGCGCTCGCCAGGCAATCATATTACCTATTTGCCAGTTTTCTATTTTGAAATAATCAATCACCAAATTAAGAATAAGATGTCCTAGACCAATCCAAATAGTGGTTGCAAGCAAAGCTCCCACAAGATGAGTTACCACTATTTTGGTTACGGAATTATCTTCAATAGAAATAAAGCGGGCAGGATACCAGTAGCTAATTCCCATACCAAAAAGCAAATAGTTATAAACAAGTCCATCAATTACTGCAGCAGTAATCCTTATTCCAGTTGCAGACTGAAGAAATAAAACATAAACTACAGTAAAGACCACCGAAAAAAAGATGTACGAGAAAATGTTTTTACTGCTTTTTAGTACTGGATTAGTAAACATCTATTCAATCTCAAAATATTGATTTTACTTCGCCGCCGCCAAATATCGCGGTACCTTTAATTACCAGCGTTTTTGACAAATCAACGTTTGCGCCCGGTTCACGTCTGACTTTATTTCCAAACCCGCCAAAGATTGGCATTACGCTGATTTGAATATTCCAATCGCGGGGGACGATAAGCGTTGTGCCTCCGAATATAGTAAGCACATCAATTACTGCTGTGCCGTCTGTTATTTCGGCGTTAGTTAAATCTATTTCGGAGCCGCCGAATATTGCAGTGATATTTCCGCCCTTGAAATTTTTAGAATTTACTATTCTGTTACTTCCGCCAAAGACGCTTGTATCATCGAAAAAATCGTCACTATGGTAACCGTTCAATACTCTTTCTTCCGTTGTTGTTTCTTTGCGCTGTTTAAAAATTATATATATTCCAAGCGCTATTATTGCTGCCGGAAAAATCAAATTGCCGTTAATGTGAATATTGGGAAAGATATCATCGAGAAGAAAAAATCCGCCGACCGCCATAAAAATGATCGCAAGAGTTTTGCTCCTATCGTTAACTAACATAATCAATCCGATTATAAATAAAATAAATGGGAATGAAAAAATATGTACTGAAAAAATATCAAGCGTGTTAAGAAGGAATATAATTCCAACAATAATTAGTAACGTTCCAAGGAAGTATCTGTTTTTATTTCCATTTTCATTTGCCATAAATAGCTCCTGTTAATAATTTTTTTTTATTTCTCGCGTTAACGTAGTAATAGGAAGGAATTTATAAAACAGAAAATCGGTGAATTCCGGAAAATTATCGGTAAGTGAAAATGGAAAGGAAAATTTCTGATCATTCAGTTAAACCTAATTTGTCAACTGCCAAAAATTTCCAATGACCGTCAATAGAAAAAAATTGGGTTAAGTTGTTTAATATATTAGAGACGAGTTATAATTTGTCATTAGAAAACAGATGATTTTTTAAGGGCATCTCTAAAAACTAGAGTTTCTGCAAAATAAATTTTTCAGGTTAATGTCATTTCGACCGAAGGGAGAAATCTCATGTTCTTAAGAGATTTCTCAGTCGAAGACTCCTTCGAAATGACAGAGAAGCTATTTTGCAGAAACTCTACTATAATTGGCGCTATTCGGAAAGCCGGTTTGGCAGTATATGCCCGCATTCCGTTAGTTAACGGATTTTCAGAGGAGCCCTTAAG
>MNYQ01000158.1:0-1628 GCA_001873185.1 Ignavibacteria bacterium CG2_30_36_16
TAGTTTTGTGTTGTATCATTTCACACTTACAAACAATACAGCTTCTCAAATGAGCGATGCGCGGATTGGAATATTTGCTGATCTTGATGTTGGCGGAGCAAATTACGCTTTGAACAGAGGTGGTGTTGATGCTGCACGTAACCTGGTTTATCAATTCTTAAACATGACCACACCAAACGATCCGAACTACTACGGTATTGTTGCTCTTAATGGTTTATCCGGAGCTAAATTATCTTCTGTTTTCCCGGGCACTGCTGCAACTTTAAGAAATGATATCTTCACTTACATTTCTTCGGTTGATTTAGTCCCGGTTACTACAAACGGCGATTACAGAACTTATGCTGCATGCGGTCCTTATACTATACCGGTAGGCGGAAATGTAGAAGTTTGGTTCGCACTTGTTGCGGGAACTAATCTTGCTAACTTACAAGCAAACGCAGATCTCGCTATTCAAAAATACTCGTTGTATGTACCTGTAGAACTAACTTCTTTCACTGCAGCTTCAGTCAATGGTTCAGTTCAATTAAATTGGTCTACAGCTACCGAAGTTAACAACCGCGGATTTGAAATTGAAAGAAGATCTGAAAACGGAAATTTTGTTGCAGTTGCTTTCGTCAACGGAAACGGAACTTCTTCTGAAAATCAGAATTATTCATTTACAGATACTAAAGTTGAAGACGGTAAATATTTCTATCGCCTAAAACAAGTAGATTTCAATGGAAGATTTGAATACAGCGATGAAGTTGAAGTTACTGTTACTTCTCCCGTATCATTTGCACTCGAACAGAATTATCCTAATCCATTTAATCCTTCAACAATGATTTCTTATAGCATTCCTGAAGCTGGCTTTATAAAGTTAGCAGTTTATAATATACTTGGACAGGAAGTTGCTCTACTTGTTAATGGTGTTATGGAAGCTGGTAATTACAGAACTGCATTTGATGCATCATCACTTTCAACCGGAACTTATTTCTATAAGTTAGATAACGGTCAACAGATTCTTGTTAAGAAGATGATGTTAATCAAATAAATTCTCTTCTCTTTGTTTAACCTGCCCTCTGAATAAGTCGGCAGGTTTTTTTTTGTTTACCCAATTTTTAGATATACAATTTTCATCCTTCATTTGCAGGACAATTTAAAATAAAAAAAACCAAGGCTACTTGGACTTCTTGAGGCGCCGGTGGGAGTCGTCCCGCAATTTGCGGGATTGCAGACCTTCGCTTTGATGATGATAATTCCTTTAAAATAAAAAAGCCCAATTTTACTTGAGCTTCTTGAGGCGCCGGTGGGATTCGGACCCACGAATAAAGGTTTTGCAGACCTTCGCCTTAAACCACTTGGCTACAGCGCCGTTTAAAAATTAAAATCCACTTGCGTGGATTTTTTTTGAGCGGGAAACGGGACTCGAACCCGCGACTTCAACCTTGGCAAGGTTGCGCTCTACCAACTGAGCTATTCCCGCATAATCATAAAAAGAACTTTTCAAAAAAAATATTCCGCGACTTTCCCGCAATTTGCGGGACGCTCTACCAACTGCGCTATTCCCGCATCGTGAAAATCAATAAATAATCATCAAAATTGCGGAGCAAATATAATAGGATTACTTCTATCTTGCAATAATATTTTTC
>MNYQ01000158.1:1636-3457 GCA_001873185.1 Ignavibacteria bacterium CG2_30_36_16
TATTTTTTTTTACTTGTTCAATCGCTAATCAATAAAATAATTTTTCTTAAATTTGCATTAAATTTTTTCACAGCTAAGATTTATGAATTATTTAATAAGCACTCTTATTGGTTTCATTTTGGGATCATTCCCTACTGCTTATGTTTTCTTAAAATATTTAAAGGGAATTGATGTTACGAAAGAAGGAAGCGGTAATGTTGGCGCAATGAATTCTTTCGATGTAACAAAATCAAAAGTATTAGGTTTGCTCATTTTCTTTATAGATGCATTAAAAGGTTTATTATCAGTTTTTATAATAATTTTAATTTTTCCCGAAAGTTTCGTTTTGTGTGCCGTTAGTTTGCTCTCTGCAATTTTTAGCCACTGTTACAATCCATGGCTAAAATTTAAAGGCGGACGTGGTTTAGCAACCGGCGCTGGAGGAACTGCTTTGTTATTTCCGGTTGTGTTAATTTTATGGTTAATTTTATGGGCAATTGTTTACGCTATGCGAAAAGATATTCATTTTGCTAATATCTGGGCATCGTTAATGAGTTTAATAATCATATTTACTTCGTCAGATATAGCTATTAAATACACTTTCCCCCGGGCAACTGAAACTGATAATCTTATTTTATTTTTGCTCGGTTTGTTTATAATAATATTGACTAAACATATTGAACCGTTAATTAATTTAATTGAAAATCCGACAATTATTGGGAGGAAAAATAATGAAAAATAACCTTGGTAAATTTATAATCGCTGCATTTTTATTATTAATTACAGCCGGCTCGATAGTTTATTTTATCGACAGGAACAGTGACAAGCCATATTTTTCTGAATCTCGAAATGACAGTTCGTTAGTGCTAGCAAATTATCAACAAAATCTAATTAACAATCAGGCGCTAAATGATTCACGCCAAAATATTATAACAGAGACTGTAAAAAAAGTTAGCCCCGCGGTTGTTGGAATATCTGTTACAGAAATTCGCCAGTATAGGGATCCATTCGGTTCTTTTTTTGATGATCCGTTTTTTCGGCAGTTCTTTGGCGATAGAGGGACACAGAATCGCAAAGTGCAGGGGCTCGGTTCCGGTTACATTATTTCGCCTGACGGTTACATTTTGACAAACGATCATGTAGCGGGCAACGCTTCCGAAATTACAGTAACACTCACAAATGGTAATCATTACCCGGCAAAAATTATTGGAACTGATCCCGTGTCTGATATTTGTCTGCTTAAAATTGAAGGTGGAGATTTTCCATTTATTTCTCTCGGAAATTCAGATGATATTATAATTGGCGAATGGGTAATTGCTCTCGGGAATCCTTTTGGTCTTTTTAATATTAACGATAAACCAACAGTAACGGTAGGCGTAATTTCGGCAATCGGAATGAATCTTGAACCGATTAATAACCGCTACTATTTAAATATGATCCAAACTGATGCCGCTATTAATGGCGGAAACAGCGGCGGACCACTTGTGAACAGTTTGGGTGACGTTATCGGAATGAACACTTTAATTTTCACCGCCGGAGGAGCACAAGGCAGTATAGGTTTGGGTTTTGCAATTTCTATTAACAAAGTAAAAAGAATTGTAACTGAACTAAAAGAAAAAGGTGAAATAGACCGTAACTTTGATATCGGGCTTCGGATTCAATCAATCGATGAAGGAATAGCTAATTATTATAATCTTCCGAGCACAAAAGGTGTGATAATTACGCAGGTGGCGCCCGCATCTCCAGCAGTAAAAGCCGGACTAAAGGTTGGCGACTTGATTGTTGAGGTTGAAAGTTTTAAGATAAACAATGAACAAACACTCGTGGGAGTATTTCAGGAAT
>MNYQ01000100.1 GCA_001873185.1 Ignavibacteria bacterium CG2_30_36_16
AGGCAAAGTAAAAGGGAGTGTAGAAAAAGGAAATTTTTGATTCCAGCCAACGCAGGGAATTAATTGCTTTCCGGTATTTCCAGGTTCAATGTTACTTTGACTACATCTATTTTGGTTGGCGTTGCACGGGCAATAAGATATTCAGAATCATCTATTTTTATGATTTCACCCTGAGAAGGAATACGACCAAGTTTGGAAATTAAGTAACCTCCGAGCGTTTCAAAATCGCCAGTGGGAAGATTTAGGGAATACTTTTCATTAAGATAATCAATTTCAACCTTCCCGCTAATAATGTAAGTGTTTGGAGTAATTTTTCTGCAAAGGTCTTCAGGCACGTCATATTCATCTTCAATTTCGCCAAATAGTTCTTCAATTATGTCTTCCATTGTTACGATGCCTGCTGTGCCTCCAAATTCATCAATCACTATTGCAATAGAAACCTGTTTGCTTAAAAATTCATTAAGCATTTCAAAACTGCGTTTTGTTTCCGGAACAAAAATTACTTCACGCGTTATTTCACTTAAACTTTTGGGCGATTTGAAAACATCATACGCATAAACTACTCCTTTGATGTTGTCAAGGCTATCATCATAAACAGGTAATTTTGAAAAGCTGCTTTCAATAAAAATCGAAAGCGTTTCATCGATAGACCGATTTATTTCAACACCAACAATATCAGTCCGTGGACGCATTGCTTCGTAAACACGCTGTTCACTTAACTCAAACACACGGCTGATAATATCTCTTTCATTTTTATGAACAACACCGGCTTCATGCCCTTCTTTTACCAAAGTTTCAATGTCTTCTTTACCAAAAAGGCTGTTTATGTTTTCTCCAGTAACGTTTGAAAATTTTGTTAAGAAACCGGATAACGATGAAGTTATTTTGACGAAGGGATATAAAATAAAATAGATTATTCGCAGTGGAATTGAACTTGCTAAAACTGCGCTGTCCGCTGCTTCACGCGAAAAATATTTTGGAATTAATTCTCCGAATAAAAGTAGAACAGCAGTGGAAATAATTAATATTGAAACATTACCCAGCCCAAAAGTCCGCGTAAGAAATAACGTACTAATTGATGCGAATGCAATATTAACAATATTATTTGCAATTAAAATAGTTGGGAAGAGATTCTGCGGATTTTTAGAAAAGAAATACGCATTCATTGCAGGCAGACTTTTCTTTCTCGCTCGCAATTCAATTTTAAGTTTATTTGCAACTACAAACGCCAGTTCAGAGCCGGAAAGGAAACCACTGATTAGTAGTAATAATATGAGTACAAAAAAATCGTTCATTTAATATGCACGTTCTAAGGGAAAAATTCCGACGTTAACAGTTTGAATTTTTTCATCGCATAGAAATTTTAACACCACGTTTAATGAATCCGCCTTGTGGATATCCGGTTCAACTTTAATATTCTGCGGAGAATAAAATTTGATTGATTGTTCGCTATCTGAACTAAAATTGTAATTCAGTTCCTCATCGCTCTCTGGTTTTATCCTATATAGTATTTCGTCATGAAACAGTATATCTACTTCAGATAGCAACAAATGTTTGATTTCATATTTAGTATTATTTGTTACTCCGGTTGTGCCAGAAAAATGAAAACTTGGCGAACCGCCCGGCATAAGATTCAGCCAAAGATTCATCTCTTTTACTTTAACAGATATAATTGGGCGATCGCTTTCTGTTTTGCATGATGAACAAGCAAAATCTATAAATGAAAAGACCAAAATTATAAGCGGAATAAACCTGGATAATTTATTCTTCATATTTCTGAATAGATAATTAAAGTTGTAGTTAATATATAAAGAGTAAGGTTAATAATCATCGGCATATCGGTTATCATAATCTCAGATGTACTCTCCCCCTTTTCAACGAGATAAACGAGATACATATATCTAAAAATTCCGAACACAACAAACGGCGTTGTGTAAATCATATTTTCGGTGCCAAACAAATTTACAGTTCTTTGAGCAACTGTGTAAAGTGCGTAACACACTATTACACCTGCGGCAGCAACTGTAGCCATTTGATCCGTAAAAGTGGATGAATAGTGAGCTAACACTTTTCTGGTAAACTTAGCGTCATCACCATTTGAAATAAGTTTAAGTTCTGACCGACGTTTCATTACGCCGAGAAATAAAGAGACGAACATCGTAGTTAAAATTAGCCAGCTCGAAGTTTCAACTTCAATAGCGTACGCACCAGCCATAACACGCAACATAAAACCTGCAGCAATTAAAAATACATCGAGAATTACAATATGTTTTAATCGGTAAGAATATAGAATATTGATGGAAAGATAAGCGGCGGCTGTTAGCATAAATTTAACATTAAAAATTTGAAGCAGCAGTAGAACAATTACAGTCAACACCGCAGCAGCGTTTAATGCTGATACTTTAGATATTTTGCCGGATGCTATTTGTCTATTTTTTTTTATCGGATGAAGTTTGTCAGCTTCAATATCCGCAATATCATTTATAATGTAAACGATGCTTGACAATAAACAAAAAAGAACAAAAGCGCCGAATGATTTTAATAAGTATCCGGGATGAAAAAGATTTAACGAAAAAAGTAATGGAACAAAAACAAAAGTATTTTTGATCCACTGTGCTACCCGGAAAAGTTTTAGATATTTTTTCATATAAAATAATTAGAAGACGGCAGTTTCTTCGTACGTGCCGAATACTTCTTTTAATTCTCCAATCATTTCGCCAAGCGTTACATAATTTTGAGCGGCTTTAATTAAAGGCGGCATAAGATTTTTTTGATCCATCGCTGCCGATTTTAGTTCGCTAAGATTTTCTTTAACCGATTCTTGATTCCTATTTTGCTTTAATTCAGCAAGACGTTTTCTCTGATTTTTTTCAACTTCGGGTGAGACAAGTAATAGCGGGATATCTATTTTCTCTCCCATCTCAACAAATTCGTTTACTCCAACTATAAACTTTTCTTTACGTTCAACTTCCATCTGGTAACGGTATGCAGCATCTGCAATTTCCTTTTGAAAATATCCATTTTCAATTGCCGGAATAACTCCTCCAAGAGAATCAATCTGTTCGAAAATATCATTCGCCTGTTTCTCCATTTTATTTGTTAATGCTTCAATAAAATAACTTCCGCCCAAAGGATCGATAGTATTTATTACTCCAGTTTCATAGGCAATCAACTGTTGTGTTCTTAACGCTATTTTTACAGCTTTCTCAGAAGGCAATGCGAGTGTTTCATCCATTGAGTTTGTATGCAATGATTGCGTTCCGCCAAGCACTCCTGCCAGCGCCTGAAATGCCG
>MNYQ01000188.1 GCA_001873185.1 Ignavibacteria bacterium CG2_30_36_16
AGAGGAACGCCTGTTAATACTATAGAAGGCATTGAATTGTATCGGGCAAAAAGTATAATCAATCCGGGAGCAGTGCTGACCGAAGAATATATAGAGGCTATGCCTATAATTTTAAGCGGCGGAAAAGTTAATGCTCACTCTATCTCCGGAAATGTAGTTGTTTCAATTGAAGCCTTTGCCCGGCAGGATGGAGCCGAAGGCGATGTTATAAGAATTATTACGAAAGAAAAAAAAATATTTAAAGCGCGGGTTATTGATGGACTTAATGTGCAAATTTTAGAGTAAAAGTTATGAAAAAATTATTTGTTTTATTCGTTTTGTTTTCCGCTGCTGCTGCCCCACAGGACATGAGGATGAATTCTTTTTCGTCTTTGTTTTCTGATCAAAAAGCAACACGCATTGGCGATGCAATTACAATTTTAGTTATTGAATCTTCTCAGGCTTCAAACAATGCAGAAACTTCAGCAGGAAGACAAAGCGAATTCGGCTTTAATGCCGGAGGAGAGTTTAATGGAAAAGGTCTTCCAAAAGTGGATGTTGGAGTAAGTTCGGGAAATGATTTTAAGGGTTCCGGCTCAACAAGAACAACGGGAATGGTTCGAACAAAAATAAGCGCAACCGTAGACTCTGTGCTGGGCAATGGCAATATGGTTATTAAAGGCAGCCGAAAAATAGTAATCAACGGTGAAGAGCAAACTCTCTACATAAAAGGGATTGTTAGAACCGCTGATATTATGGCAGATAACTCAGTGCTTTCTTACAACATTTCCGAAGCAGAAATAATTTTTGAAGGAAGCGGAGTTATAGATAACGTGCAAAAGCCAGGCTGGTTAACTAAATTCTTTCACTGGGTATTTTAGGTGTTAAGATGAAAAAACAACTTTTAGTTTTATTGATTATTTTATTCTTCTTTTCAACTTTGTCTGCCCAGAGGATAAAAGATATAGCTTACATGACTGGCGATAACTCCGAGCAAATAATTGGATATGGATTAGTGGTTGGTTTAGCGGGCACTGGCGATAGTCACCGTTCATCGTTTACTATTCAATCTATAACTAGTATGCTTAAGAGGTTTGGTATAACTGTTCCGCAAAATGATTTAAAGACAAAAAATGTTGCCGCCGTAATGGTTACTACAACATTAAATTCAAATCTCAAATCGGGCGCAAAGTTTGACGTAATCGTTTCTTCAATGGGTGATGCCTCAAGTCTTCAGGGTGGAACTTTATTAATGACGCCGCTTTCCGGTTTAAGCGGCGCTGTGTACGGTTTTGCCCAGGGTCCAATTTCCGTAGGCGGTTATGATTTTAATACGTCTTCAGGCGGAAGGGTTGGAAGAAACCACACGCTTGCAGGGCGCGTTCCCCGTGGCGGGATTTTAAAAATCCCAATTGACTCCGATGGAATTGGCACTGAGGGGTTAAGCATATTTCTTCGCGAACCCGACTTAACAACCGCAAGTAATGTTGCCGCTGCAATAAACAGCGCCTTCGGGGAAAGCACAGCTCTGGCTTTTGACGCAGCTGAAATAACTGTAAAAATTCCAACCGACAAAAGCAGCAACGTTGTTGGCTTTCTTGCAGAACTTGAAGCGCTAACTGTTGCAGTTGATAACTCGGCAAAAGTTGTTCTTAATGAACGCACCGGAACAGTTGTGGCTGGTGCAAATGTTAGAATAAGCGCTGTAACTATTTCTCACGGAAGTCTTAATATAAATATCAACTCATTCCCGGTGATATCGCAGCCTAATTCTTTTAGCAATGGACAGACGACGGTGTTTAATAATCTTATTCCCAGGGCAACTCAGGATTCTTCAAGCGCAATAGCAATTGAGGGAGCATCGAACGTGCAGGAAGTTGCCGCCGCGCTTAATTCGTTAAAAGTATCGCCAAAAGATATTATTGCAATTTTTCAAGCGCTTAAAGAAGCAGGCGCTTTAGTAGGAGAACTGGTTATAATCTAATGGACGGAATAAAATTAAAAATAACAGACTCGCAAAAGCATTTTAAGACTGCTCCGCAGATAGAAAACGCAGCGCATTATTCGGACGAGCAGAAACTTAAAATATCTAAAGCATCAAAAGAATTTGAAAGCATGTTAACATCTATGATGTTAAAAAGTATGAACGAAACTAACGGCGGCTTCTTTGGCGAAGAAGGTTATGGCGGCGATTATTTTAATTCGGTATTCGAGAACGAAATAGCAAAAAAAATGTCAGAAGGAAACGGACTTGGAATAGCAGATATTCTTTATAAAAAAATTACCGGCGAACAATTAAACAAGCTGCCCGCAAAAGATTTTTTCCCCGGCATTCAATCGGAAAAAATTATTGTTAAAAATGCAGACATCCATTCGCCGGCAACAAAGCCAAGTATGCAGTCGGTAAATAGGTTAAACCGGTTTGATGATATTATTGATGCCGCATCGGAAAAGTATGGCGTAGATAAAAATATTATTAAATCTGTTATACTCGCCGAATCCGCGGGCAATGAAAAAGCCATATCTACTGCTAAGGCAAAGGGCTTGATGCAGCTTATCGATTCAACGGCAAAAGATATGGGCGTAAATAATGTATGGAATCCGAAAGAGAACATCTTCGGAGGAACTAAATATTTATCACAAATGCTTCGACAATATAACGGAGACTTGAAGCTTGCGTTGGCTTCGTACAATGCAGGTCCCGGAAATGTTGATAAGTATAACGGCGTTCCTCCATTCGAAGAGACTCAAAATTATTTGGTTAGAGTAATGGGTTATCTTAAACATTTTGAGAGTATGTAATGGAAGTAAATGAGTTAAAACAATCGTTGATCGAACAGAAGGCAAATCTTCAGTTTTTCCTCGAGACGCTGATCAAGCAGCGCAGAGCAATTATTGAGAACAACGTTCAATTGCTCGAAGAATCAGTAGCAGCGGAAGAGCGGCTTCTTTCAAGAATTCATAATCTTGAACAGTCTTCCAAAGAAGCCATTAAGACTTTGGTAAGAACTTATGGCTTAAAAGTTCAAAACTATAGTTTATCAATGTTATTAAAGGCGGCGGCTGCAAAATCGGAAATTAAACTTGATGATTTGTTAGAGCTAAAAGAGAACATTCAAATACTTGTGAATGAAATAAGCCGGGCGAATGAACACAATAGAATACTTGTAAACCATGCAAGAAGTTTTGTGCGCGAAACTATTAACGCTCTTGTTAATGATAAAAACGCTCCGCTTCTTGACAGAAAGTTTTAGTTATGGGCATAAGCAGAGTATTTGATTTATCGCGCAGAAGTTTAGCAACGTACCAGCGTGCGCTCGATGTAACTTCGCATAATATTGCTAATGCTGCTAATCCAAATTTTACGCGGCAGCGCATAAATTTTGTTGCCGAAAAACCGGAGCTTCAATCAGGATTTGTTTGGGGCACAGGCGTAAAAATGGACCAACTGCAGCGTGTAAGAAACACACTTGCCGACACACAATTGCGCTCTACAATGCCTCGTTTTTATGATAATCAAAGCAAGAGCGCAATGCTCGGACAAATTGAAGCTGTACTTACCGAACCTTCGGAACTTGGCGTTTCTACTTTGATGAATTCATTCTTTAACTCATGGAGCGAACTTGCAGTATCTCCTAATTCCGCTCCATTAAGAAGTGATGTTATTCAAACAGCACAGCGGCTTGCAACCAAAGTGGCGAATATTCATTCCGAACTTGATCAGATGAGATCCGATATTTTGAATGAGTATAAAACAAAAGTGAATGCGTTAAATCATCATCTGAAAGATTTACAGAGTTTGAACTCTCAGATAGTGGAATTCAAAGCTATCGGAAATTCTGCCGGCGATCTTGAAGACCAGCGCGACGCAATCATCGATGAAATATCAAAACTTGCAAATGTAAATATTCAAAGAGATAAAGCAGGCAGCATCAATTTATCAATCGGCGGCATATATGCAGCTGATAGTTCAAATTATGTGGAGTTTCAAGTCGGCACAAAAAATGGTAAACTTTCTATTGTAGCTCCCGACGGGACTATGCCAACATCACTTAACAGCGGCGAACTAAATGCGCTTAGCACAGTTTATACTGATAAAATTCCCGGATACTTAGAAAAACTTGATGTTGTAATTTCAAAAATGATGACCGAAGTTAACACGCTTCACTCGTCGGCTTATACTCTTGGTGAAAATCCGTTGTCCGGAATAAACTTTTTTGAAGATTATTCCGGAGGCGAATTAAAAATAAACAGCCGAATAGTTAATGACCCCAATATGATTGCCGTTTCTGCAGATGGTTCGGCAGGGAACGGCAACATTGCAGTTTCTTTGTCCGAACTGGGCACAAAAAAAATACTAAACGGAACAACACTTGCGGAAAATTATCAATCGTTAATAAGCGAACTTGGGCATGATAAAATATCTGCAGACGAAACAGCCGCTTCCAACGAATTTGTGCTTCAGCAGCTCGAAGCACAAAAAGTATCATACTCCGGAGTATCTATTGATGAAGAAATGACAAATGTAATTCGTTTTCAACGCTCTTATGATGCGGCTGCAAAATTAATAAAAGTTGCAGACGAAATGCTGCAAACATTAATACAAATGGTGTAGAATTATGCGTATATCAGACTCGATGTTAAGTTCAAGTTATCTTCAAAATATAAACCGCTCAAGGGAAAGAATAGAATCTCTTCAGCGCAAAATTGCTACGGGCAATAGAATCGAAAAACCTAGTGACTCGCCGGTTGGCGCTTCGCGAATTATGCGTTTATCTAACCAGATAAGCCGCAGCGATACTTACTTAAATAATATTGCAAACAGTCTCGATTTTTTGAATGATACAACAATCTCACTCGAATCTCTGCAAAACGAAACCCTCGGCATTTCAGAAAAACTTGTGCAGGTTACAAACGATTCTAACGCCGGCAACTTCGATTCCTTTGCAGACCAGATTGACCTTACGCTTAAAAATATGCTTAATCTTGCAAATACAGAATCGCAAGGTAAATTTATTTTTGGAGGAACCGATTTTTCTGCACAGCCTTTCGGAACTACTTCTGACGGATTATCAATTGAAGTGAAGGCGAAAGACTTGAGCGGTGAAAATTTTGTTAAGACGGCTCCGAACATCACTCAAAAAATAAATATAAACGGCGCAGAAATTTTCTCAACTGCAATTAAACAATTGGGTAACCTGGATGTTAATGCTGCTGTTGGAGATGTTGTAAGCGCTTCTTCGCAAATTTATAATGCAGAAGGAAGTCAGTTTAATTTAAATACAACTTATACAAAAACTGCGGCAAATACATATTCGTTAAGTTATGATATTATTGACGGCGGCGGAGCTTCGGTTTTTGCCGCTGCGCCGGCAGTTAAAACATTGGTCTTTAACAGCGCCAATGGAAGTTTAGAATCTGTGAACGGTCAAACTGATTTTACGTTCAATATAAAAAGCAGCGGCAACAAGATAGATTTTAATTTTGAACTTACTTCATTAAGCCAACAAAATGCGGTTTCAGCAGTTTCTTTTTCGGCAAATCAAAAAATGGATATTTTTAACACGCTTATTGCTATAAGAGATAATTTACGCAACGGCATTAAACCTACTATCGATCAAACTGATGCGGTGAGAGATTTTAATAGCCGTTTGCTCGATAAAATAACGGAAGCAGGAAATATCATCCGGCAAATGACCGATCTTGAAGAGATGCACAAAAATCAAAAACTATATTCTGAAGAGTTAATTGCCAAAGAGAAAGAAGTTGACATCCCGCAGGCTATTATTGATTTGCAAAATGAAGATTATCACTTGCAGATGGCTTATAAAGTTTCTGCAATGATTTTACCTAAATCGTTATTGAACTACTTATGAAAAAATTAGGCGCCGTAAACGGATTAATACTCGGGCTTGTTTCCATATTCGGAGCTTTTATGCTCGAAGGAGGATCGTTTAAAGCAATTTTTTTACTGCCTGCTTTAGTTATAGTGTTTGGCGGAACATTTGCGGCAACAATTATCGGTTTCGGATTCGACAAATTTAAGAACATATTTTCACTTGCCAGGCTGGCTTATTTTCCGAGGGAATATAATTTAACATTCCTTATTAATTCTTTCGTTAATTTTTCGATAATAAGTAGAAAGGAAGGGCTCCTTGCTATCGAGAAGGATCTCGGAACGCTGGAGTACTTGTTTCCTAAAAAGCTGATTCGTTATGTGATTGATGGTACGGATGCCGATTCACTTGAAAATTTGGCGATGCTTGAAATTAAGGCAATGCAGCAAAGACATTTTTCGAACATTTTTATTTTTAATAAGATGGGCGGATATGCTCCAACAATGGGCATTATCGGAACGGTGATGGGTTTAATTATGACCCTTGCTAATGCCGGCGGTGACCCAAGCCTGCTTATTAAAAGTATCGCAACGGCATTTATCGCAACGCTATGGGGCGTTTTCAGCGCTAATATTTTGTGGTTACCTATAGGCGATAGATTAAAAAAATGTCACTCGGAAGAAAAACACATGATGGAGATATCCTTAGAGGGAGTACTGGCTTTGCAGAGTGGGGAGATCCCTTCGATAGTAAAAGCCAGACTCATAAGTATGCTGGCGCAAAAAGAACAGGCAGAAATACTAAACGCTCCGAAGTAGATGAATCTCCATTTGCTGAGGAAGGCGATAAAGATAGGTATTTAATTACTTACGCCGATCTGATAACGCTGCTGCTCGGGTTGTTTATTATACTTTATGCAATTTCGAATATCGACGTTAAGAAATATGAAAAAATGATGACCGCTGTGGGAGATTTTTTTGGCAGCCCTAAAGTAGTTGATTTGCAGACGGAAATTATGAAAGACATGAGCGCCCCTGCAGGAACTCTTAAAGATGAACTGGAAAGACTGATATATGAAAACAATTATGCCGCGTCAATAAAACTTGAAGAGAACGATAGAGGAATTACAATTCATATTATGGAAAACATCCTCTTTCCTTCAGGCAGCGCAGATTTAGCTTTCGGCTCAATCTCTGTTCTTGGAAAACTTGCGGCAATAATTAAAACGCTGCCTAACGATATACGAATTGAAGGACATACAGATAATATTCCTATCAAGTCTTCAGTGTATCCTTCAAATTGGCATCTATCGGTAGCAAGGGCGTTGAACACTGCATATAATTTAATTGAAATAGAAAAAGTTCCGGCGGATAAAGTTTCTATTGTTGGGTACGCTGAATATCAACCGATACAACCAAATGAAACTCCGGAAGGAAGATCGTTAAATAGAAGAGTAGATATAGTAATAATTAAAAAAGCGAAATAATTATG
This sequence comes from Ignavibacteria bacterium CG2_30_36_16, assembly GCA_001873185.1. Lineage (GTDB taxonomy): Bacteria > Bacteroidota > Ignavibacteria > Ignavibacteriales > Ignavibacteriaceae > CG2-30-36-16. The sequence continues at coordinate 7,308 of MNYQ01000188.1, forward strand.
AGAATCGTTACAAAACAATTTGGTGAAATAGAATTCCAGGAAGAAAACACTGTTAAGTTTTCTTCAGGCTTATTCGGTTTCGAACAATTGAAAAAATTTCTTTTGATTAAAACAGACGAAGAGCTATTTTACTGGCTAAATTCAATTGATGAACCGGAGATTGTTTTTCCGCTCATTGGGCTGCGGGTAATTGAAGAAGACTATCCCGCAACAGAAAATTTTGAGACTTTCGGCATCGTTACTTTGAATTCCGATCCTCTTAAAATTTCGGTTAACATGAAGGCGCCGGTTTATATCAATCAAAATGAAAAAACCGGATTTCAAAAAATTATAGACAGCGAAAAGTATAACGTACATTATAATCTTTTCGTAGAATAGAGAAGGTTTGCATGCTTGTTCTAACCAGAAAAACAGATGAAGAAATAATTATAAATGGAAATATCCGGGTAAAAATTGTTGCCGTGTCCGAAGGAAAAGTTAAAATCGGAATATCAGCGCCAAGCAGCGTGGAAATTTTGCGCGGCGAAATTTATGAGACCGTTAAAAACAGCGCTCTCGAAGCTTCACAGCAAAGTACGCAGACAGTAAAGGATATCTCTAAACTTAAAATCCACAAACTTGAAAAATAGATTTTACGTAAAATGAATAGCGAAAAAAAAATAACAGTTTTGGTTGTGGACGATTCGGATATAATCCGTAATTCACTTCGTAATTTTTTCCAGGATTATAATTTTGAAGTTATTACCTGCCACGACGGACTCGAAGGTATTCAGAAAACCAAAGAGTACCGCCCCAGCCTTATCTTCCTTGATTTAATGATGCCCAATTTTGACGGCGTAAAAATGCTGCAGGTAATAAAAGTTTTGGATGAATTAAAAAACATTCCTGTAATAGTTATTAGCGCCAACACAAACCGAAGCAATGTTTTAGCCGCCATAGAAGCCGGCGCCGAAAGGGTTATATCCAAACCGCTGCAGAAGGACGTTATAATTAAACATGTAAATGAAATACTCGGCAATGAGTTTTTATCGAAAATAAAAAAAGGCAAATCTTTTTCTGAAGACGAGAGCAAAGAGATGTTAAAACAACTTGTAAAGTTTTTCTTAAACGGTTTCCCGGCAAAGAAAAAACTTATTGATGATGCACTGGCATCCCAAAAGAAAGATTTGCTTAAACATGCCGCTCACGAACTTCGCGGAGAAGGGGGTTCAATCGGTTATATGGAATTAAGTAAAATTGCCGGCGAACTTGAAGATCATTTGGCAGGCTCTGAAATAGATTGGATTTTTGTAACTGCCGGCTGCAAAAAAATATTCGAAATAGTGGCTCAAATATCAACAGAAAATTCTGTGGTTGAAAAGTAAATGTTTGTAATTATAGGACTTGCTGTTGTTGCTTTATCAGTGGTTACCGGTTTTTTAATGGGCGGCGGAAATCTCGTCCTGCTTTTGCAATGGGCAGAATTTGTTACAATCGGCGGAGCGGCTATCGGAAGCGTACTAATTGCATCGCCGCTTACAACGTTAAAAAAAATTGCCGCTGCTTTGCCAAAGATGATCGGCTCTCACAGTTATAGCAAGCAGGACTATCTCGAACTTCTGAAATCATTCAACGATCTATTCCTTGTGGCTCAGCGCGATGGACTTCTTGCAATTGAAAAACATGTTGAAAATCCTGAAGAGAGCGAAATACTCGGCGCAAACGAAAAGTTTATTAAAAACGAACAGACAAAAACATTCTTTTGTGATACTATAAAAATAATGCTTACCGGCGGCGTGCCTCCGCATGAATTGGAAGCATTGATGGAGATAGAAATTGAAACTTTTGAAGGGGAAGAAAAACCGGCAAGTCTTGCATTAGCAAAAGTTGGAGATTCTCTTCCGGGGCTCGGAATTGTTGCCGCAGTGCTTGGTATTATTGTTACAATGGGCTCTATTAATGACGGCGCTGAAGCTGTAGGTCATCACGTAGCAGCCGCGCTTGTTGGAACTTTCCTCGGTGTACTTTTAGCCTACGGTTTTGTAAATCCTCTTGCTTCTAATATGGAGCATATGATTGAAAGTAAAGTACGTTTTATGCAAACGATAAAATCATGCATAATTGCTTATGCAAAAGGCAATCCGCCTATTATTGCTGTTGAAGTTGCACGAAGAACAATTTTTTCGGATGCGCGTCCTTCTTTTAGCGAACTTGAAAATTTCATCAGAGGAAAAGTATAAATGGCTGATGAAAATGGTTCCCCCGTAATTATAATCAAAAAAGTTAAAAAAGGGGAAGGACACCACGGCGGAGCCTGGAAAGTTGCTTATGCAGATTTTGTTACTGCTATGATGGCGTTGTTTATTGTTCTTTGGGTATTAAGCCAGGATGATGCAACGAAGGAAGCAGTATCGAGATATTTTAAAGATCCCATCGGATTTTCGGCGATGGGTAAAAATATTCTTCCCGGTGTTTCAAAGTTAAATGAAGCCGATGGCACAGCGGAAGCTATGCGGGAACTTGAAAAAGAAAATTTAAAAAATATGGGGGACAAAATCTTAGCCGAAATGTCGAGCAATCCAGAATTCAAAGAGATGATGGACCAAATAGAGATTGAGTTTATTGACGAGGGGATGCGAATTGAAATAATTGATTCGGCTGATAATATTTTTTTTGAAATTGGAACAGCTTTTTTAAAGCCAAGCGCTCAGGTACTTTTGAGAAAAATGGGGGATCAGTTTGCGCGTCTGCCCAATAAAATAATTATTGAAGGGCATACGGATGCACGCCCATTTTTAAATAAAGGATCTGCTTATTCCAATTTTGCTTTGAGTTCCGAGAGAGCAAATTCGGCAAGACAGGCTTTAGTTTCGGGGCAGTTGACGGAAGAACATATTGAAGAAGTGCGTGGCTATGCCGACAGAAAGTTGAAAGATAAAACCGAACCTTACAGTGTGGTTAACAGAAGAATTAGTATAATCGTAAAATACAGTAAGTAGAAAAAAAAATGGAAAAAAGTGTAATAATTGTCGAAGACGATCCTTTTTCACAGGATTTTTACAAATTTATTTTTCGTAAAGCCGGTATAAGTCACCAAATAATTGAAGACGGTGATCTTTTAATATCTACACTGCGGACTGAAAGAATCGGGCTGATTATTATGGATATCAACCTAAAGAATACTTATCTTAACGGCGAAAAAACTGACGGAGTTCGGTTATCTAAATTAATTAAAGAAGATGCAGACTTGCATACAATCCCGGTTATTTTAGTAACGGCATATTCTTCTAACTCAAGCGATAATAAATTCCTTGAGGAGAGCCATGCAGAAGATTATATTACAAAACCGATTTTAGATTTTAACGCCTTAATCAGTAAGGTTAACAGCTATATAATGAATTGATGGAAAAGTATAAAGTACTAATTGTTGAAGATGAAAAGGATACAAGTTTTATACTCGATAAACTTTTAACAAAAAACGGGTATGAAGTTGTAATTGCGCATAACGGACAGGAAGCGCTCGAATTATTAAAAAACTTTATGCCCCGTGTTATTCTTGCCGACTGGACCATGCCTGTTATGGATGGGCTGGAATTGTGCAACATTTTAAAAGCAGATGAAAAGTATAAGCTAATTTATTTTATAATGTTAACCGCACGTGCTTCGCTTAAAGATCGAATTACCGGGCTTGACGTTGGCGCAGATGATTTTCTTGTTAAACCAATTGAAAACCAGGAACTGCTTGCACGTATCCGGACAGGCATACGCATCCATAACCTTCAAAATGAACTAAAAAATATTGAGCATGATAAAGCCATAATTGAAATGGCTTGCACAATAGGTCATAAAATAAATAATCCTTTAAGCAGTTTGATTATGTCAGTTCAAAACTTGCAGGAAGAACTTGACAGTAAGAAAAAAGCTGAATTCAAAGAAGATTTGATTGTGATTAAAGAATCAATCGAAAGAATAAAAGTATTAGCAAACGACCTTACCCACCTCCAAAATCCGGAAATGACAGATTACACCGGGGCCAATAAAATGTTAAAATTAGATTAATCTCTAACACGCCTAAATATTTGCCGAAATATTTCGATAATAAGTTGAGGTATTACATATGCTCGGCAAAATTATTAACATATCGACAAATCCCGATTTAAGGCAGCCGCGTAAATCGCACGGCTTTGGTAAATTTTTTGCCGGCGGATATTCACATTCTACTGATGTGCACGATTCGGTTACGCTTTCACCTGCTCTGTTATATCTGAATGAAATAAAATGGCAGTTGAAAGTAATCAATCATTCTTCAAATGAAAAATTGATGGTTGTTTTTATTGCAGCCGGACTTGAATTCAGCACAACCATTGATATGCTGGACATCAGCTACATTGACCGATTAAATTATGATGTGTTAAAAGAACGTGAGCACAACGGAGAAAAAACAAAAGCGCTTGCTCATTTTTCTGCCAAAGTAAATTACCATGGTTTTGATGAATTTGAGAATGTCATAGAATTTAAAGGATTTAAAATATTTTTTGACAGGCTATTTTTGCTCGATATGAACTGCGAATTAAACGCATCCGAAAGCAAAGCAATAGATAATCTTCTTGATGGAATTAACGATAGAATCTGCGATGAATTCGATTATATAAATAGCGGAATATTAACTTTTATTGAAAAACTGAAGGGTATTAAACTTCCCCGGTTAGCTTTTGTGACCGAGCAAGGGAATTTAGTTACCCTATTAAAGATTAAAACATCAAATGCTGAAATACTTAAACCTGAACGAACTGTTACCCAAAGAATACTCTAACAACAGCCAAAACGGTGAATTTGCCGACGGTATGACAGATGCAAGTCCACTTGTGATTGTTGACCCATCGTGTAAAATCATCTATGGTAATCGATCGTTTAAAAAGAATTTTAACCTTGAAGAAGGGGATAATTTTGTAACTCTAAAATCGGAGCCGAATCTTGTTTACACAGTAATTGCATTTGCAAAAAGCGAATATGAAAATTTACGGTTTGATTTAAATGTTACAATTATTAACGGCAAGACGAGCAAAAATAATTATTATGTTGATATATCGCGCATAAGCATACAGGGCGTTGAATATTTTTCTCTTTATTTTACTTCACTCGAAATAAACCATAAGCTGGAAGACCAGGTTAACAATCTTCATTTTGCTCTTGAATACGGAAAGATTCCTGTAATGATTTTAAACGATGACGGGAGGATTAGTTATTGTTCAAAATCGTTTGAAAAAATACTCAGCAAAAACATAGACGAACTATTTAACCGGAGCATTAGCGAGGTAATTGCGCGTTATCTGCCCAAGGAAGATTTACTAAAATTCCAGGAATCCATCGTGGAAGTTCGCCCCTGGTCGAAATCGATTATCTGCATAGAAGAGTGGGGTACGCCAAGTTACCGCGATCTGCAGTTAAGTCCGGTTAAACTTGAAAGCAGCGATAAAGTAAATTTTATTTTAACCGCAACCGACATTACAAACTATATTCTTAAAAATTTAATAATTAAAAAATCCGAAGAGAGATTAAAATCTCTTATAAATAATATTTCGGACCATCTATTGATTATTAAGTATGAGCGGGATAGTTATTTATTTGAAACAGCGAATGAAAATTTTTGCAAATCGTTTTCAGTTGACAGAGTTGGAGCCCACTGTAAAAATCTTGCTATGGTTCTTAAACCCAATCTGTTTAATAAATTAATCGAAGTATTTAGCCGGCTTGAATCGGAAAAGCAGTTTTATTTTGATTGCGAAGTTGAAAATAATGAACTGCGGCATTTCGGCGTCAAGGTAAGCTTTATAGATGAAAAGCCTGATAACCAGCGCTATTATATAATCAGCTTCAAAGACATAACAGACCAGATACTCTACCAGCAGCAGTTAAAAAAAGCATTTGAAAAAGAAAATCATTTAAACAGATTAAAGACAAATTTCCTCGAAAACATGTCACACGAGATCCGCACCCCCTTCAATGCTATTATGGGTTATACGGAAATTATTGATGAGTGTCTTAGCACGGAGGATTATCATTCAATAAAAGAAATTTCTTATTCGGTTAAAGATGTTCTTCAAAGAATATTAAATCTTTTCAATAATATCGTTGATGTTTCGCAGGCGGAGGCGCACGATCTCGAAGTAAATAAATCGAGTACAGATATAAACGGAGTGATAAAAAGTATTCTTAAAAAGAAACTTCACGAATCCGAAAAAAAACACGTTTTGCTAAATGCAGAATTTATGGAACCCGAATTGAGAGCCGATACAGATGACGTCAAGCTTGAAAAAATTCTTAATGCATTGATAGATAATTCTGTAAAATATACAGACCGGGGAAGCATTACTGTTAGTTCGCTAAAGATAGAAGACGAAATTAAAATAATTATTTCCGATACCGGGTACGGGATGGATGCTACTCATATTTACAGGCTGCTTGAACCATTTGCTCAGGAAGAAGAAGGTTACACACGCAATTATCAGGGCGCCGGTTTGGGTCTTACAATAGCTTATCGGTTTACACAGGCACTTGGCGGCAGCTTTGATATTAAAAGCGAAAAAGGGAAAGGGACTACAATTACTTTAACTTTTCCCGTATAAAATAAAAACGAACAAATAGTAAAAAAAAGGAAGTTGAACTACATTAACAGTTCTTTTACTTTTTCAAAAATATTATTAACATCAACATCAAAACGTTCGTTCGTTTTTCTGACCTTCAACTCCACTTTATTTTCTTTAAGTTTTTTTTCGCCTACGACTATTTGAAGCGGCATGCCGAGAAGATCGGCGTCATTAAATTTGAAGCCAGCCTGCGCTTCACGATCGTCGTACAAAACTTCCAAACCTTCTTCTATTAATTTTGAGTATATGCTTTCGGCATTTTTAACAACATCCTCTTTCTTCATATTCAGCGCAATCAAGTGAACATCAAAAGGCGCAAGGGTTTTATTCCACACAATCCCTTTATCGTCATGATTTTGTTCAATGAAACAGGCAACAACTCTATCAACGCCTATGCCGTAACTGCCCATTATAATTGGATGAGCCTCGCCATTTTCATCAAGAAAATTCGCGCCCATTGCTTCGGAATATTTTGTGCCGAGTTTAAATATATGTCCGAGTTCAATTGCGCTAAACACTGCAAGATTACTGCCGCATCGTGTACAGCCCTCACCAGATTGAACGGAACGCAAATCATAATATTCTATTGAAGGAACGTCCCGGAGCAGATCAATTCCGCCGAAGTGATAATCAGTTTTATTTGCGCCGCTGAATAAGTTGTTTGCATCTTTCAATCTGAGGTCAGCTACAATCCTGTGCTTGAAACCAATCGGACCTATTGAACCTGCTTCTGCTCCGCTAATTTCAACAAGCTCTTCCGGATGAGCCGGGCGAACATTTCCGCTTAGAATAGATTCAAGTTTAGTTTCGTTTACTTCTTCATTACCAAGCATTAATACGAGAACAGGTTTGCCGTCATTAATTACTACACGAGACTTAGCAGTTTGAGTTTCGTCTATGTTTAAGAATCCGCAAAGTTCATCAATAGATTTAATATTGGGTGTATAAATTTCTTTCACATCGCTGCTTACCTCGTCCCGCTTTTTAACATCAATACGGGAGGCGGCAACTTCTATGTTTGCAGCATAGCCGCAGTTTTCGCAATAGCCTACTGTATCTTCGCCCGCATCTGATTGAACCATAAATTCTTCAGAACCTGTTCCGCCCATTGCCCCGCTGGAGGCGCCCACCACAAAATATTTTATACCGCATCGGTCGAATATTTTTCTGTATGCTTTATCATGAAGTCCGTACGATTGGTCTAAGTTTTCATAACTTGTATCGAAAGAGTAAGCGTCCTTCATCAAAAATTGACGTCCGCGAATAACGCCGCTTCTCGGGCGGGGTTCGTTTCTGAACTTGGTTTGTATTTGATACCAAATTTGCGGCATATCTTTGTAAGATTTCATCACGTTGCGGGCGTGATATGTCATTATTTCTTCATGCGTAGGGGCGAGAACGTAATCTCTATTTTTAATCTGAAATAAAATATCACCGAATGCTTCAACGCGTCCTGTTTCTTCCCAAATTTCCCGCGGGCTAAGCCCGGGCAGATGAAATTCCTGTCCGCCGATTGCGTCCATTTCTTCACGAATAATTTCGGAAACTTTTTTTATTACTCTGTAACCGAGCGGCAAAAAAGAATATATACCCGCCGATAGCATTCTAACCATGCCCGTGCGGAGCATTAAAACGTGGCTTGCAACAACTGCATCGTTCGGCACTTCTTTTAACGTTGGGACGAAATACTTACTTAACTTCATAAAATCAACTTAATTTTTCTGCTTTGTTTTTACAAAATGAATGCAAAAATAAAGATTTGGCTATGTTAATCAAAGGATTAAATTGTGCTTGGATCATTGATAGACGAAGAAACGAAACTTCCATTTTGGTTGGAGCTAAATAACGTTCTAAGCAAACAAAAAGTTCAGTGGCAATTTTTTATAGCGGCTGATGGCGGTTAGGCGTTTGTTATGCTTTTTGGTTTTCCTCCTTTTATTATCAACCATATTGCAAGTCCAAGCTCTCCAAGTGCCATAGGTAGAGCAAGTATATTGTTCAATGTTTCAGTAAATTCTGATAATTGAGGAAGGGTTAATTTTAAAATATGGACAACAACATAAGAAATCCCTGCAATTAGTGTCAAAATCCAAAGTACTTTGGGGATATTTCTATGAACTTTCATAAGTATTCCTACGGCTAATAAATGTAAGCCAAATACAATCAGCCCAAGAGTCCATACAGTTTTAAATGAATTAAAATTACTACCTAAAATTCTAAAACAAAAATCAGGAAAAGTGGCATAAGTTGTTTATTTTTGCAGTGTTTAAAAAAAATAATCAACAAACAAACGCCACTTTTCTGATGAGTAAAAATAAGCAAAAAATCCGTTACAAAACACAAAACGTTAAGCACTCTTTTACGGGAACAAAACTGACAAAATATGCCGGGTTATCACCCATCATGAATTTTATCAACAAATTGAAGATCGGGGAAG
>MNYQ01000135.1 GCA_001873185.1 Ignavibacteria bacterium CG2_30_36_16
AAATAAATGAGGATTTGAAAAAAAAGTATATTTAATACATCGTTTAATGGTGTTTTAAATTGCTATTTCTAAACGTATCCTCTATATTTGAAGGCAAAAAAAAAATTAAATGACCACCAAAACAAAAGTTAAATTTATATTCGTTACCGGCGGAGTTGTTTCTTCACTCGGAAAAGGAATTACTGCTTCTTCCTTAGGATTATTGCTTAAACAGAGGGGTTTTCGTGTCACTATCCAAAAATTTGATCCATATATTAATGTTGATCCCGGCACGATGAGTCCATTTCAGCATGGAGAAGTTTATGTAACTGATGATGGCGCTGAATCCGATCTTGATCTTGGACATTACGAGCGCTTTCTTGACGTAAACATGACTCGTTCAAATAACACTACTACAGGACAGGTTTACAACGAAGTTATAACAAAAGAGCGGCGCGGCGATTATCTCGGCGCTACTGTTCAAGTAATTCCGCATATTACCGATGAAATTAAACACCGGATGACAAAGCTAAGCGAGCTTGGGGAATATGATATTATAATTACCGAAATTGGCGGGACTGTCGGTGATATCGAGAGTCTCCCTTTTATTGAAGCTATGCGTCAATTAATGCTGCAATATGGCAGGGCAAATACGATGAGTATTCATGTTACACTCGTTCCTTATATAGCGTCAGCCGGTGAAATGAAAACGAAACCGACACAGCACAGCGTTAAGAACCTGCTCGAATTAGGTATTCAACCTGATGTTTTAATCTGTCGTTCTGAGAAAAAACTTCAGAAAGATATAAGAGATAAAATTGCTCTATTCTGTAACGTCAATTCAAAGTCGGTAATTTCTGCTTATGATTGTTCTTCTATTTATGAAGTTCCTCTCGTTCTGTACAGAGAAAAATTTGATCTGATAGTAATGAAAAGATTGCATTTACCGGAAAGAAAAATTAAACTTGATCAGTGGGAATCGCTAATTGCAAATCTTAAAAATCCTAAGAAAGAAGTAGAAATTGCTCTTTGCGGAAAATACATTGAACATCTTGACGCTTATAAAAGCATAATGGAAGCGTTTGTTCACGCAGGCGCAGAAAATAATGTTAAAGTAAAAGTTCGCTTTGTTAGCGCTGAATTATTAGAACAGGAAAAACCTTCGGTGTTATTAAAAGGCGTTGATGGAATCCTCGTACCTGGTGGTTTTGGCGAAAGAGGTATTGAAGGTAAAATTAGCGCCGTAAAATTTGCACGTGAAAATAACATACCGTTCTTTGGAATTTGTCTCGGTTTACAATGTGCGGTGATTGAATTTGCAAGGAATGTGTGTAATATTAAAAACGCAAACAGCAGCGAGTTTAAGAAAAACCGATTTAGTGTGATTGACCTTATGCCGGATCAAAAGAATATTAAAAACATGGGCGCCACTATGCGTCTTGGAGCTTATCCTTGCACCATTCAGCGTGAGACTAAAGCATATGATGCCTATGCAACCGAATTTATTTCTGAAAGACATCGGCATAGATTTGAAGTGAATAATAAATTTCGTCCAATATTATCGGAGTATGGAATGATATTCAGCGGGTTATCGCCTGATCGTGAACTTGTTGAAATGATTGAACTAAATTCTCATCCATGGTTTCTCGGCTGTCAATTTCATCCCGAATTAAAATCCCGTGCAACAAAAGCACATCCTTTATTTAGGGAATTTATCAAAGCATCACTGAAATATAGGAAAGAACACGAGGCTATTACTCAAGATGCATAAATCTTTTACCACGTCAGTTTTTGGGATTAGTTATTTTGTTTTTTTTTGTTTGGTTCTATTTTCATTTCTCGCGGAAAATCTATACGCTCAAAAAAATATAGATAGCCAAATCGTTAAAGGACTTAATTACTGTTATAATTTTGAATGGGATAAAGCCGAAACTATTTTTTCTGAAGTAATTGAAAAATATCCGGATCATCCTGCAGGCTACCATTATCTATCGAGTATTTACTTTTGGTATTACTTGAGCAACAAACAGAAGCCGCATTTAGATTCTTTTCTTTTAAATTCTGACAAAGCAATTGAAAGATCAAAAAAATTATTAAGCAAAAGTGAAGATGAACGAATTTTATATTTAATCGGTTCAAATTACTCATACAGGGCAATTGCTTTTGCAAAAGCTGAGGAATTTTTAGACGCCGCCTGGGCAACGAAAGAATCGGAATCTTATTTATCCGATGCTATTGAAATTAATCCGGAGCTTTATGATGCATATCTTGGATTGGGTCTTTATAATTTTGCAATCGCCCAAATACCGGCTGCTTTTAAATGGGTTTTGAGCCTTGCCGGTATTAGCGGAAATCAAAATGAAGGATTAAAATATATCCGGACAACAGCCGAAAAAGGGAAGTTCTCAAAAGTTGAAGCAAATTATTATTTGTCGCAGATTTACTCCGAAGTTTTATATGATTATAAAAATGCTTCCGAAGTGTTGAACCGGCTTGAAAATTTATATCCCCACAATACATTATTCAGATACTCGCTTGCAGTACTTGATATAAAGAAACGGAATCTTGATAAGGCGGAAAAACATCTCAACAAAATATTAAAAGAAAAAAATGTAAACTTTAAACAGCTTATTTCTTATTCAAACTTCCTGATGGGAGATGTTTATTTTAGGAAAAATAATTTTAATGAGGCTATTGAATACTATTCAAAATTCCTATCCTCAGCGCATAGTAAAGATTATACCGGTATTGCATCTTTCCGGATAGCTGTCTGCTATGAACTTTCTGGCGTAAGAATTAAAGCTGTCGAATATTTTGCCTCTTCTGGTAAAGGGAATATGGATTTGGATGATGATCTTTACGCAAAAAGAAAAGGCGCTATTTATTATCAGAGGTCAATATCAAAAAATGAATTTGAGTTGATTAAAGCAGCCAATTTGGTTGAAGCGGGAAATTATCGTGATGCGATTGATTCTTTAAATGCTTTGCTGCCTAATCTTAAAAAAGAAGAATTAAAAGCCGAAGCAAGGTTAATTCTTTCAGATGCATTATTTTTCATGAATAAGTTAGATGAGTCGCTTAAATTGGGCAAAGAAGCATTGGAATATAACTGCAAAGATGAAATATGGATAAAGCCATTTGCTATGTACTATCTTGCCCGCACTCATCTTAAAAAAGGTGAGATAGCCGAAGCAAAATATTATGTTGCCGAAGCTCTGGACTTTAGCGGGTATGATTATGAAAATAAGTTAAAAAATCTTTTAAACGCACTAATCAAATAAAAATAATAGCATCCTACGGCTATTTTTAATTGATAAATTTATCGTTATTAACTAATTTCACAACCTAATAATCTGTTGCATATTTTGAATTTAGCAGTATTCGTCTCCGGAAGAGGTTCAAATCTAAAAGCTATTTTAGAAAATGAAGATCTTAAAAATATTATCACCATTGTTGCAGTGATTAGTGATAAACAAAA
>MNYQ01000182.1 GCA_001873185.1 Ignavibacteria bacterium CG2_30_36_16
GCGGGATTGTTTTTTATGTCAAAATATTTATGTGTTTACAATTTTTAATTTTACATTGTGCATTGTACATTTTTAATTGCGGCTTGCCGCACTATGCTTTAATTTTATATGTGATTTTTCAAAGAGAAGACATCTTTACATTTTATAATAATGACTAACCCGATAAACATACTTCAAAAATATTTCGGCTTTGATTCGCTCAAAGGCGAACAGGAAAATATTATTAACCGCTTAATTTATGACGGCGGGCATTCGTTGGTCTTAATGCCTACGGGCAGCGGAAAATCGTTGTGCTATCAAATTCCCGGATTATATTTTGATGGCGGGACAATTGTTTTAAGCCCTCTGATAGCTTTAATGCAGGATCAGGTTGACACACTGAGACGTAAAAATATTCCGGCTTCATTTATCAATTCAACTGTCTCGCGGAGTGATCGTGAAAAAAGACTCGAACAATTTATTAAAGGAAATATAAAACTTCTATATGTAACGCCTGAAAGATTTCGTATTCCGGAATTTGTTAACAGAATAAAAGAAGCAAACATCTCTTTGCTTGCTGTTGATGAAGCGCATTGTATTTCGGAATGGGGGCACGATTTTAGACCCGACTACTCTCGTATCGGCGAATTTAGAGAGCTGCTTGGCAACCCACTTACAGTTGCATTAACCGCCACAGCGACTCCAGATGTACAAGAAGACATAATAAGAAAACTACATTTGAACAAAGATGAAATGAAAATTTTTCATCAAGGCATTGACCGCCCGAACCTTCGACTTAAAGCCGTTGATGTTTTTGATGACAAAGAAAAATTAAAAGAAATTTTAAATGTACTTGATAACTACTCCGGCAGCGGGATAATTTACTTTGCATTAATACAAACGCTTGAAAAATTTTCATTGATGCTAAGAGACAAAGGTTACAAACACGGAGTCTATCATGGAAAACTTCCGGACAGAGAGCGTAAAATAAGGCAGCGCGAGTTTTTAAACGGAACTGAAAATTTTATGCTCGCTACAAACGCATTTGGGATGGGAATTGATAAACCTGATATAAGATTTGTTATTCATGCCGAAGCGCCGTCTTCAATTGAAGCGTATTATCAGGAAATCGGACGTGCAGGAAGAGACGGAAATGATTCGCTCTGCCTTTTACTTTATAATCAGGAAGACCTTTATACTCAAATGCAATTTATTAAATGGTCGAACCCCGGCGCTGATTATTACTCGGCTTTGTATGATATATTAAATCGAGAATCCGGTGCGGTAAATTCAATGGGTATTGAATATATTCGGGAGAAATTAAGTTTTAAAAATCGTTCCGATTTTCGTTTAGAAACTGCTTTAAACATGATGGATAGGTACTCGGTAACGGAGGGTGATGTTGAACATCAAAATATTAAAATCATAAATCCAATGCCCGAAATTCTTGAGGATGATGAATACTTAAAAGAAAAATTATTGGGAAATAATAAGAAACTTCTTTCGGTAGTTAACTATTTCCGGGGTGGAGAATGCAGGCGTGTTTTTATATCAGGCTACTTCGGTTTCTATGATGAAAAACCATGCCATAATTGCGACAATTGTGATTTAATCTCCGGATAAATAAAATATTTTTTTTGACCTTGACAATATTAAGTGGATTATTTTAAAAATGAGATAATAAAATGTTAAAAGAAATTAATTTATATACTGACGGCGCTTGCAGCGGCAATCCTGGTCCCGGCGGATACTGCGCTATTTTGTCGTTTAGCGGCAAAGAGAAAACATTAACCGGCGGGTATAGAAAAACAACAAATAACAGGATGGAACTTCGCGCCGTTATAGAAGGGTTAAAAGCATTGAAAGAAAAATGCAAAGTAAACATTTACAGCGATTCAAAATATATCGTTGATGCAATTGAATTAGGTTGGATTGATAAATGGGAAAATTTCGGCTGGAAGCGGAATAAAAAAGATAATTTGTTAAATCCAGATTTATGGAAGGAATTGGATTCTCTAATTAAGCATCATGAAGTAAAATTTGTTTGGGTCAAAGGACATAACGGAAATCCGTTTAATGAACGATGTGATGTGCTGGCTGTGTCAGCGCTAAAAAAAGAAGATCTGCCGGCTGATGAACTTTATGAGCATTCGTCGCCGTAATTATTTTGACAAAAGAGTGCTGCCGCAAATTTATTGTGCTGCAGAACCAAAGCCAGAGCTGATCTTTCTAATTGCGCTATCTTGATTCACTCTCTTTTTTTATCTATTTTCGATCACAACATCCGGAGGAAATAAATGTTCCGGTACTTTAGTGTTACTTTCTACATCTACCCAAATAGCAAGCCTGTTAATTCAACAGAACAGAATTTTATTATTCACACCGGAATAATTTTCCCTCTAGAATTGCCCAACAAATTTTACAGTTCCAACTACAATAATCTCGAAGGAGGATTGTATGAAAAAACTTATTTTTACCGCGGCATTCGTTCTAATAGAATTTGCATTTTTAACAGCACAAACATTAGATGAAATTATAGATTATCATTTTGATGCTGTAAATCAGGATAAATTCAATCAAACAAAAACGATTATAATTGAATCAGATTTTAATTCACCTGACGGGAATGGTAAAATTTTAATTTTCCACAAACGACCGAATAAACTTAGAATTGAGCAAACCATAAATCAACAAACTCTTATAACCCTTTTCGACGGCGTAAACTGTTTCGTGATAAGCAGCGTTGATACAAATAACTTGATTGGAAAAGACCTTGAAGAAATAAAATCTGCGGCTGACCTTGATGGTTATTTCTTCTGCTATCGAGAAAAAGCTCGTGATCTTAAATACATCGGGGAATTTTCAGAAGGCGGTAAGAAATTTTATCAAATAAACTGTACCGAAATCAGCGGAGATACAACAAATATTTTTATTGATTCAAAATCATATCTTATAGCTAAAACTATTCAACATAAAAATGGAACAATAAAAGAAACCGGAATGGAAAATTATAAAAAAATTGAGGATATATCTTTTCCGCACAAACTAACCACAGCGGAGAATGGTAAAACAAAAACTCAAATAGTAAAAAAAATAAAACTAAATGAAGAATTACCTGAGGAACTATTTACCTTAAAAAAATAATTACATCTTTAAAGAGATGACATCTTAATATGTCATCTCTCCGTTTTGCTCAAGGAAATTTACTTAATCAACCCATTCAAATCTAATTCTATTTTTTCTTCGCAATAAAATGGTTCGCCGTACAATTTACCTATTTGAAATCCGTAAAAATGAGCGCGTGATTCTATGTATGAAATGAATTCCGGTCTGCTTATGAATGTTTCCGGTTCTGTAGTGCGGGGATTATGAAATTGAGATCCGAAGCATTTAACCGATTTCATTTTTTGCTCAAATGTATCACTAATATTTACAATAAAAGAAGGTTCGAATGTGTAAGTCTGCATATAATAAAAAAGTTTTTGAGGTCTGTATGCAGATTGAGCAACTTCTTTATCAAAAGTTTTTACTTTTGCGAGCCCTGCCGAAAACATCGCCTCTTTGACCAGTACGCTGGCATCCATGTGGTCGGGGTGGCGGTCGTTAAAATAGGGTGCAAAAATAATTTTAGGTTTGAATCTGCGGATGGTCATAATAACCTTCATTAAATTATCTTTATTTCTCTGAACATTACCATCCGGCATCTGAAGGTTTTCGCGTAATGCAGCTTTTAAAATCAAAGCGGATTGAAACGCTTCTTTCTGGCGCGTTTCTGCGCTTCCGCGTGTACCAAGTTCGCCTTTTGTAAAATCAATTATTCCAACTTTTAAATCAGCCGAAGTGAATCTGGCAATTGTGCCCCCCATAGCGAGTTCTGCATCGTCGGGATGTGCAGCAAAGACAAGTACATCTAAATTCATAGAACCTATGTTTTTTGATGGTTTAAAATTAGTATGACAAACTTAAAACATTTTTTCCTTCTATTCCATTAAAGTGAGCAATATTGAGAGAAAAAACTTAGTATTGGTTTACTCTAAAGAAACGGTAAAGCAACTAACAGACAATAAATTATTATTCGCACAATATTAAAAGATTTGTTTTTACACAATAATTATTTATTATCGCACTGCTTTTTACAAAAGCAAAAAATCTCACATTACTGCTTAAGAAAAATATTAATATAATTGGAGTCAAGATGAAATTACTTCTTCGCGGCATTTTATTGTTTTTGCTATACATAATTCCATTATCTGCTCAATACAGCTGGGAATTAAAACAGTTCGGTTCAAGCCTTGGAAATCCTATTGTTGTTCAACACGATAATTCGGATATCGTGTATTACGGAGCATCGGCAACTGTTTATAAAAGTTGGAACCGCGGCGAATCCTTTACGGCTTACGGGACATTAATCCCCGGAGCTAATAAAATAAAAAATATTATCCTCAGTCGAAAAGATACGGCAACATGCCTTGTTGCATTTGATGCCGGAATAGATAAAATTGTTAAAACCACAAACAACGGACAAACTTGGCGGGTTGTAGCAGATAACTTAAGTTTTTCTTATTTCGGAATCCCAACTACTCCCGATCCGCAGCACCCCGACACTATTTACACGATGAGCAATTCAAATTTTATGCGTTCAACTGATTTTGGTGAAACCTGGACAACGCTAGCAACTGTAGCAGGTTTCGGAACCCCTTGCGATATTGAGGTAATGCCGGATAGTTCGGAAGTTATTTTAATTGGCGATAACGGTACAGGAATATTTAAGAGCATAGACGCCGGATTTACATGGACTCAGGTATTTAATACCACCGGTGAGATTCCAACAATTGCAACCGATAAAATTAATAATGGAGTTGTCTGGGCTACACGCTGGGGCGGCGGAGGCGGATTTTTAAAATCAATTGATTATGGAACTACGTGGACGCCAATTACTTTCTTTAACGGGCAGAATATGTGGGGAGTTGATGTTAATCCTTTCGATTCCGATTTTATTATTACCGGAAAATATTCCGGCGGTTCTATTTATTTTTCTAAAGACGGCGGAAATAGCTGGTCAAATACTTCAATCGGCGGAAGTAATTATGCAGTTTATATAGTTGATTCTATGACTGTATTTGCAGCACAATCCACCGGATTTTATAAACTCACATCGCCTTGGTTTATTCCTGTGGAGCTTACATCGTTCAATGCTTTAGTTAATGATAATATAGTTGAACTTCATTGGGAAACTTCAACCGAAATAAATAATTATGGATTTGAAATCGAAAAAAGTTTTGACTCAGAAAAATTTTTTCAAATAGGATTTGTTTCCGGTTACGGAACCTCAACTGAAAAACATTCATATTCTTTTTATGAAACAATTTCATCAAAAACATATTACAGGTTAAAACAGACGGATTACAACGGCGCATTCAAATATTCCAGTATAGTTGAAGCTGAACCGTTTCTCCCGTCCGATTATAAACTTAACCAAAATTATCCTAATCCGTTTAATCCTTCAACGACCATAAGTTTTGAACTGCCGGAAGAAGCCATGTATTCAATAAAAATTTTCAGCATGCTTGGCGAAGAGTTAAATCTTCTCTCTAACGGAAAATTGCAAGCAGGCAAACACGAAATTAATTTTAGCGCTTCATCCGTCAACGGTGGATTACCTTCCGGTAATTATATCGTATCGCTCCAGGCATCCGGCGCTAATGGAAAAGTTTTTTACAAAACAATAAAAATATCTTTGATTAAATAAATGAAAAGTAAATTAATTCTATTTTTAATTTTTGCGGCTGTAATTTTATATGCATATTCAACAGGGATTACCGGCTTAACAAATTTAAACGGTGAAGGCTGTGTTTGTCATAATCTCGAACCTGATTTAAACGTCCATGTTTGGATAGAAGGTTCGGATACTTTAACCGTCGGTGAGACTGCTGAATACAAATTGTACTTAACAGGTGGTCCCGCCATTCGCGGCGGTTTTAACACGGCGGTTCGTTTTGGAATTCTCGCCATCGCCGATTCAGGAGAACAAAAAATTGGTAAAGAATTAACGCACACTACTCCCCGGTTTTTTATAAATGATACTATAATCTGGCGGTTCAATTATACCGCTCCAGAGCAGTTGACCGATACTATTTATGCAGTGTCAATCAGCGTAAATAATGACGGCATTCCTTCTACAGACGATAAGTGGAATTTTGCCCCAAACTTCCCTTTGGTAATTGAGCAGCCCGTACCTGTTGAATTATCTTCCTTCAATGCTAATGCTGTAAATAACAAAATCACTCTCAACTGGAGCACTGCCTCAGAAATTAATAATTATGGATTTGAAATTCAGAAGTTAGAAGTTAGAAGTCAGAAGTCAGAATGGGAGAAGATAGGTTTTGTTAAAGGAAATGGCAGCTCAACCGCTGTTCATAATTATTCTTTTTCAGATTACCCCGAAAATAATTCTATAATCAATTACAGATTGAAGCAGATTGACTACAACGGAAGTTTCGATTATTCTGAAACTATTGAGATTGAATTCAATCCGCCTAACAAGTTTTCGCTTGAGCAAAATTACCCGAATCCATTTAATCCAACGACAATAATTAAATTTACTACGCCGGATGATATGAGCAGTGCCCCGGTTTTAACAATTTTCGACATACTTGGAAATAAAATTGCTGAATTTATTTTAGAATCTAAATCCGGCTCTCATGAAATTGATTTCGACGGAAGCAGAATATCATCCGGTGTCTACATTTATAAGTTGACCGCAGATAGTAAAAGTTTATCGAGAAAGATGATACTCAGCAAATAAAATGTGGTTCTTCGGTAAAAATGTTGATAAAAAAAATATTCTTACATAGACAATCCATTGCGAAATCCGTTAGCTAACGGTTCGCTATGCTCAGGCTTCGTTCCTTTCCGCGATACACACGGGAATTTCCATTTACACAATCCTTTTTACACTACTTTACTCAATCCTAAGGGTAATGGAGTTAGCTTCGATCTTATCTTCGAGCGTCAACGGTTCCGAATTATCGTTAAAATGATATTTAAGATTTTGTGGTTCAATAACGATATTAAAATTCTTTATTACCTCATCCTTTGTTGAAAATACAAAAACCTTTGTTGTATCCCCAAAGTTAAGGACTTTTATTAAGTACTCTTTTTCATTATCCACAAATGTCTTGGTTGTCATCGTTGGTTTTAACTCTTTCGAATCTGCAGCAAGATGATTTCCATTTCGTCTTGTCACCATTGGTTCTCTTAACGCAAAAAGCTGTATAACATTAGAAAGATGGTATGCTGGAATTTTTTCGGAGATCTTTTGCTTTAAATAATTATCCAACCCTTTTACAGAATCAAGCTTAAGATGCATGTAAAACTCTACAATACCTGCAAATGATTTATCTGATTCAATTATTAATTTTTTATCTTCTCGCAGATTTTCAGGAAAGAAAACAAAAGTGAACAGATCCTGTTCGTCGATAGTTATATTTTTATTGTTCGTATTCATATAAATTTATAATACTCTAAAAATTGTTATTTACGGAAAATTTAGCTCAGAATTTATTTTGAGTTTTCCCACAGTTGAAACTGTGGGCTAAGGATTTTCGCACAGCCTCTGAAGTCTGAGCTGCGGGGCAAATATCACTTATATTAATTGTTCTGCAATTTTCTTTTTTAATACCTTAAATAAATATTCAAATATATTCTGGTATCTATCCTCATAATCATTAAATGTCAATTCCGGAAATTGTTCTAAAAAATATTTGTGCAGCCCGGAATTAATCCCACCATCTCTCAGATCATATACTATAAGTTCAATCGCCCTTTTAATTCTTTCTGCTTCATTTATCTCAAGTTTCCCCTTATTTATGTAAGAGTCCTGCATCTTCGTAAAAGCAGCATCCAATGCTCTGTTAACTATTGTATCAATCTCCGATTCATTCCCGATTGATACGCTTTCTATAAAAACAAAATTAGCTGCCCTAACTTGCTTGATTTTCATTACTAAAGCATTTAATGGTATCGCGGGGGTTTTGTCTGAACTTGATTTTATGTAATCAAATATTTTTGAAATTGCATTTTTTTATCAGTAAATAATTCAATTGGCAATTCACTTATAAACCCCCTGTCAGGCAGTGCACCTATTTTTATAATATTCTCATTTTCAACTATATAGGTAGTCCCGATTATAAATTTCTTTAAATACCCGTTCTTATCAATTAAGTAATTAACTGAATCCAGAATTTTAGAAAAGAATGGATCAGATTGTCTTAGCAACTCCGAAGCGTATTTTTCTATGCTTTTTGCAACTAATCTATTTAAGAAAAATACCGCTTGTTCTTCTGTCTCAATCTTAGGTGTCCAATTGTTAAATGCTTTAATTATCTGGGTTAACTCGCCGTTTTCATTCCTTTCGAATAATGGCGCAATTGCATCGATTGCTATTTCCTTAAGAGTTAAATCTTCCGCCATTAATACCCTGCTTAGATTCTTATATCGGTATTTAAGATATGTGCAAGCGTAATTGTGAGATAATTCTATAAGATTATTTACTTCAGAACGAGATGATTTATTCTCGCAAATTGAGTGGAATATCTGCAAAACAGAATAAGTGCTTTTCATAGAGCACAAAATACAAAAAACATTTTCAAAAAAAAGTTTTGCGATTCTTAATTTATCTTTTAGATTACAAATAGATTATTTAATTTTAATCTGAAAATGAATAGGAAAATAAAATGAGTACCTTAGATTCTGTATTGGATGATGTAATGCAGCTTTCCTTATCTGAAAGAATAGCATTGCTCGAAATACTTAATAAACGATTGATTGAGGACGGACGGGATGAAATTTCATCTGAGATCAAGGAAGCAACCACGCTTTATACATCCGGAAAGCTTAAGACTTCAACTGCTGATGAAGTTATAACTAAATTACATTCCGATTCAGGAATAAATGAATAAAATTATTCTCTGTCCGCAATTTGAAAAATCATATAAAAAATTTGTAAAACCATACATTCTTCGTTTATTTCATTTAATGATTTTTCTATAGTTCTCATTTTCCTATTTCTCCAATCTGTTCAATCACCACTGATTTCAACAATTGATTCACCTTCATTTATTAGAGCAATAGCTTCGTTAAGATGTGACGTTAGAATTTCTTTAAGCCTTCTGTTAGATGTATTTCCACAAGTTAACCAGATAATCTTGGGTGGAGCTCCTAATCGATCTTGCAGAATTTTAAAATCAATATCTTTAGTCATAACAATTGCTTCAGCAATTCTTGCTTTATTAAAAATATCCTCGTCATTTGCATCTCTTAATCCCAAATCACGTACTGCCTTTGCATCAAATTTTAGCTCATTGCAAATCCATTCAGCCAGAAAAGGGGAAAGCTGTGCATCAATCCAAATTATCATGCCGCTACGATAGGGTAATCAAGTTTTTTACTTGCATAAATTAATGCTGCTTTAAGATCGTCCATTTCTAAATCAGGCATTTCTTCAAGAATTTGTTCTGAAGAAAGCCCGGAAGAGTAAAGCTGGAGAATATCTGTAACGCGAATCCTCATTCCTCTAATACAAGGACGACCCCCACATTGTTTTAGATTAAAAGTTATGCGGTTAACTAAGGTTTCCATCAAATTCCTTTTTTTATTTTTTAAAAGTTATACAATTAAAGATGAAGGCGCAAGGTTATTTAATTCAGTTTATTTTACCATCTCTCTACAAAACAAGCATACTAAAAATAATTTCAAAAAATGTATTACCATTTTCCGAAAATGATTGGATTGGGGGTATTGATGTAATTGTAAACAAAATCGATAGGAGTTCATATGAATAAGTTTCTTCTACTGTTTTTTTTAGCAGTATTTTCAATTTCTGTTTGGTCCCAAGGTTTAGTAGCACATTATCCACTTAACGGTAATGCGAATGACTCGAGTGGGAATGGAAATGATGGGACCTTAAATGGGGTTACCTTTGCATCAAATAATACAATGACATTTGCTCAATTTACATCAACAAGTTATATAAATGTACCCGACAACAGCACTTTTGATTTTTCTAATGCATCGGGTGTAACTATTGCAACATGGATCAGGCAAGAACAAAGCACATCAGGAGATATTTTAAGAAAGATGGGTACTTCTGGCTCTTCAGATGATGAATACGGGTTATGGCTAAGTTCAACAGGGCAAATATCAGGCGGTTTAAATGGTCCCGGCCAACAAAAAATACTTCAAGCAAAATCTTTTTTATCATTAAATACTTGGACACATGTTGTATTTATGTGGAATAAAGTGGATAGTAAAATAAGTTTTTATATTAATGGCATACTGGATACAATAACTAATTCTACAATAACATCAATTCAGAATACAAATGCGGTTCTTAGAATAGGTGCCTGGGTGCAAAGTTATTTGAATTCATTTACTGGTTCGATAGATGATATTAGAATTTATAATAGAGCCTTATCTTATGAGGAAATCCAAATATTATATGGTTCGACTGTTGATGTTAAAATTGATGAAAATATGGTTATTAATGACTACTATTTCAGTCAGAACTATCCTAATCCTTTTAACCCTTCAACAACGTTTAAATTTATAATACGTAAACAAACACAGATAAGAATAAATGTTTACAATGTAATTGGTGAATTAGTAAGAACTCTTGGTGAAGGTTTATATAATGCAGGTAGCTACGAATTAGAATTTAAAGCAAATGATTTACCGAGTGGCATTTACTTGTACCAATTGGCAGCAGAAAATTTTGTTGAGACTAAAAAAATGATCCTCCTAAAGTAAATTTAATTTTTATGGTTTCTGGTGGCTGTCGTGGTGTAAACTGCGGCAGCTTTTTATTTATTCAATCCAACTCATTTCTTTTAACCCAATTACCATTCTTCCAATAAAGAATTTTACTTTTAATAATATTCTTGTACTCTTCAGTATCTGTGTAAGGTTGATTTAGTTTGCCGTGTGCAACTAATGTATCTCTTTGTATTCTAAAACCGCTATTTATTACAACATTGATGTTTTTCAAGTCATAATTAATTTCATAGCCAACGGCTACTTCATCTGATGTATGGGGTATTGTAGTACTAAATCTAAATTTTGAGTTATTATCATCTAAAGTAAAACTACTTATGACGTAACCTGGAGTTCTAATTTTAGAATAATTATCAAAATCCGTTTTGGGAAAACGAATATAAGATTTCATCTCTGAAACAGTGTAATTTCTAATTAAGTATTGTTCTGTAGTTAGTCTAACTTTCATAAGTGTGTCTAACTCATAAGCAAAAAAAACAAAATCTTCGTAACCGTTTTCGTATCCAACCCCGACTATATCCTTTTTGCCATCATCGTCAATATCTTTAACAGTCGCATTCATAATATGTCCTGAAGCCCAAAATGTTCCAGGCAATCTTTTCCCGGTTTTTAAGTCTAAACGAAAAATTGCGGAACTAAAAGAGGGAAGGTTACTGGCAAACATTAAAATAGATTTTTGCCCCTGGAATGTTACAGTATCTAAAATGTATACTGTGTACTCTGTGTTTAAAATTTCTCTTTCAGACAAAACTGAATCTTGAAATATGTAATTCCAGATTTCTTCGCCTTCAGAATTATAACAAACCACCATAGCACTATTTTTAATTAGATTTGTACGTGGATCTCTTTCTCCACAAATTATAATTTCATTTAGTCTATCATTATTTATGTCTACAATCTTAGCTTCTTTTGAACAATAAGAATTACTTTGTATTTCAGCTTTTGACACACTAACTAATTTTGTCCAAAGTAATTTCCCATTTTTATTTTTAATAAAAATACATTGACCATCAGCAGATATTGAAGCAGGGTTATCATCAAAATCCATAACAAACAAGTAAGCAAAAAGTAGAGCAAGTAAAACTGTAGCAACAGCGCTCACCCAATTCTTCTTTACAAACTTCCCGCCTCTTAGAACAATTGGCTGCTTTTTTATATCAATAACATCTCTTCTATTTAGAACATCAGTAAAATCCTCAATAGGAATAAGTTTTAGATTTCTATTGGGATATTTTTGTTTTAACTGTGTTAATGTAAAGTACGCATAAGTTTCCTCGCACTTAGAAAAAACAAAAGAATTTATTTCTGAAAAGAATACAGCAGCAACTTTTCGTTTTATTATTTCTTCACTTGTGCATAAAACTTCGCCGGTTTCTAGTGCTCCACCTGTAAATGCACTTTGTCCTTTAATATTAATCAGGTAAGTGGGATTATAAATTTTTAATAGTCTTTCAAGGAATGAAAGTGTTAATGCAATACCAAGTGAGTTACCTTCATAAAAACCTTCTTTTTTATCAAAGCTAATAATTACTTCGTGATATTTATAAGGTTTCTTTACATATTTCTGTAATAAAGATAAAGCCAGCTGCCAGGATTGAGTGCATTGTTCAGAGATTCTTTTTTCAATCTCCTTCTCACTTGGCACAATTATAAATTTATCACCGTCAATTGCTTTATTAATTCTTACGGTAACAGAATCAATAACACCGTAAAATTCATTTGGTGCTTCTTTATCAATTAGTGGAAAGAATGCTTTGTGAGTTTCAACCACTTCACAATCATTTCCTTCAAGAATTGAATTTAATTTCTCTATTTGCTTTTCAATTCTATCAATTTCTTTAGAAAATTCATTGTTCAATTCACACGAGATTTCAAGTGCCGCTACATTCTTAATTTGCCCAAGAATTTTATCAGTTATATTTAGTTCAGAACCCCACACTTCATATCTGGCAATACAGGTAAGATAATCTTCAAGAAATTCTCTAATGAAAACTTCTTCGATTTTTAAATTTGATTGTGAAAGTATTCTGTTAAAGTAATTATTATAGAGATTTAATCGGTTGTAAATGGAGGTCGGGTCGAGAGTAGATTCGATCAATTCAGCCCTAAGGGCTTCTAATTCATAAATATTATACTTTTTATTACTGATTTTTTTCACATTACTAAAAGTTTATGCAAAAATAAAGTATTTATTCCTCTGAGGGTAATATCTAATAGGAAGTTCATTCAGAAATTCATCTGTCTGTTTAAAATATTACCTAAAATTCTAAAACGAAAAACAGAAAAAGCTGCGTAAGCTGTTTATTTTTGAATAGATAAAAAAAATAAATCAACAATCAAACACCACTTTTCTGATGAACAAAAATAAACAAAAAGTCGGTTTCAAAACACCACAGATAAATCATTGTTTTACTGCAACAAAGATAACAAAATTTGCCAGTCTTTCCCCGATAATGGAATTTATTAACTCACCCCACGCATGAGGTAGTATTTATAGCCACGACTTTTAGTAGCTATACAAAATCAAATAATGCGTAAGGTGAGTTATTAAGGGACGATCGTAGGTTGCCCCTTTGTTTTTTCCTTTCTGTTTATTCTTAACTTCTAAAAGAATTTTGTATTTTAGTATAAAATTTTATCATTAAAAGATTTTAAATGAATTTTATCTCCTCCGTTCCCCCGCCTTTTATACTTAACTGCTGGAAACATCATTTCCAATTTCTAAAAATAAATTCTGCAATACCGTTTGAGGAAATTAAAAAAGGGATTGTTCAAATCGGCGAATCTCAAATGGATATATATGTCGGAAATCTTTCGCCGGTAGAAATTTGTAATGAAATCGAAATTCTATTATCACATCAATTTAAAATTAACCTCTTCAATTATTTACAATGGCTTATGTCTGAAGGTAAAGGATTTAGATTGATTGAAATAAGCGATGGCTCATGCTGGACGCTGCGCTTCGGAGAGGACCCGCTGAATTTTATTCATCTTCATCCAGGAAGAAAATCGCCCCTTACTATAAGAGTGAAAGCGCAAGTATTAAAAATAGCGCTGCTTGCAATTTCATTAAATGAAATCGAAGAATTAAACACAAATAAAATTAACCATCTTAGAAAAGAATATTTAAACCTCCCGCCTGTTAAATCTATTAAGGATGATGGGGCTGTATTAAATTTAATAAAATTGTTTAAATGATTTTTGAAGCATGGTGTATAAAATAAACGGCTAAATGTAATGCTTAATACATGCAGCCGCTCATTAAAATTAAATTAATTACCGTCAGCCATTTTTTTAGGATTGTGCCGGAGCATCATCTTTAACCATAAACCATAACATCGCAGATATTGCGAGCGTCACAGTACAGATAATAAAAATTAAACTTTTATCTTCAGCCTGGCTTACTGCCTGCCCGACACCAAAACTTGCAACAAGCTGCGGCAGAACTACGGCAAGGTTAAACAGTCCCATAAACAAACCCATCTTTGCCTGATCAACTTTTTGCGACATGATTGCAAAGGGTAAACTAATCGTTGCTGCCCAGCCTATGCCAAGCACTGCCATGAAAAAATAAATTGCAGACGGCGTAAAACCAAACAAATACATACCGGCATAACCAAACGCCATGGTCGATATACAAATCGAATGAGTTTTTACGCGTCCAATTTTTCTTGTGATCGGCTCCAGCACAAGCGCCGGAAGTATTGCTCCAACGGCATTTAGAATTAGAAAACTTATTGATACTATTCTTCCCTGCTCTATTGCTAGATCAGCTTCGGAGACAGTTGAAGGAAGCACGACTTTATATTGTACGTACGCGAACATATAAACAAACATAGTTTGAATACCTATCCATGTAAATGAATGGGCGGCAAGTACTTTCTTAAAACCGATTATTCCGGCTTTTGATTTTGACAAACCTTCAGTACTTTTTAAAAGCGCTTTAAGTATAAAGGCTATTGTAATTGCAAAGCAGATAATCTCAACGTAATAATTGTCCATTTCAAACTTTAACATTCTTGCCGTTAAAGCATAAACGGAATAAATCAAAAATCCCCATAAAGGTTGAATGTTTACAAGGATTTCATTAAGAGAAGATTTTGATTTTGCGGGTTCATCATCGTCATCAACCGAAGCGGCTAACTGGCGCGGTTCTTCAATAAAAAATGGGGGGATGATTGAAAGTGCAAGTACAAGAAATACTCCGAGATAAATTAAAAGATAATTATTCCAAACTGCACCGATTACATAAGCCATTACTCCAAATGTACCCGAAACGGTTTGCATCCAGGCATAACCTTTTGTTCGTTCAACGCCTTCAGGCGTAACATCAGCTATTATAGAGCGAGTGGGATTAAAACTTATGTTTATTGCGAGATCAAGCGTTAACGCCACTGCAATTGCAACCCCGAGAATTCCTTCAAAGCCCATTGCGCTCGAAATAACATCAATGTTAGGTAATGCAAGCAGCATCAATGCGGCTAATAATCCTCCGATGAAAATAAAAGGACGACGGCGCCCTTTCCACAACCAAACCTTGTCGCTGATTATACCAATGATCACCTGTCCTAAAATGCCTGCAATAGGACCGGCTGCCCAAACGAGACCAACGTCATGAATATCGAGACCATATTTTGTTCCCAATATCCAGCTCAACGCAGATATTTGAATTGATAACGCAAAACCCATCGCCGTTGCCGGAAGACTAAGAAGCGCGTAAAATGAATTAGTTAATTTCTTTTGAATTGCAAGCATACAAACTCCTTATCAAGTTATTAATTACTCAAGCAGAAATATATCCGCATGAACACCTTTTATTTTTATTGTTTCCCGATTATCTAGCGAATTAATTTCGCCTGAAACTAAGTTTTTCAAAGACGAAAAACCATCTAACTGCGATTGAATGTATTTAAAATCTAATTTCACTTCCATAATATTTTCGTTCACAACAATTAATATTTTTTCATTCCCCTTTTGCCGAAAGTAATAGTAGACTCCTTTGTAAGGTGGGAAATGAATCAAAGAGCCGGTTTGAAGACTGTTAAAAGAATTTCTGATTTCCAGAATATTTTTTAGATGATTGAATATATCGTTTTCCTTTTCTGTTCTTCCTCCTTCTATAAATGCATTTCGAGCATCTCCAGGAAAGCCGCCGGGAAAGGCAGAACGAATTGTTCCGTGCTGACGGCTGCCTATTATACCAATCTCGGTTCCGTAATAAATTTGAGGAATGCCGCGTGTTGTTAATAACATAGTCAATGCTGTTTTATACTTTGCGTAATTTGTATCTGCAATGAATAGTGCGCGCTCAACATCGTGGTTATCTAAAAATGTTACAAGATTCATCGGATCATTGTAAAGATAATCCATAGTTAGTGTTTCATAAATATCGTATAAACTTTTTTCTCCTCGCAGCCATCGTCTGAAA
>MNYQ01000014.1:0-1867 GCA_001873185.1 Ignavibacteria bacterium CG2_30_36_16
GTTCATGTAGCATATATTCCTAATGGAAAAGTTATCGGGTTAAGTAAAATCCCTCGAATCGTTGAAGTATTTGCCCGTCGTTTACAGGTGCAGGAGAGAATGACGCAGCAGATAGCTGATACAATAAACGAGTACCTCGAACCTCAGGGAGTAGGCGTTGTGTCGGAAGCATTCCATATGTGTATGATGATGCGCGGGGTTGAAAAACAAAACAGCTCCGCAACATCAAGCGCAATGCACGGCATCTTTAAAGAAGATGCAAGAACCCGTACCGAGTTTTTAACATTTATATCACATAAAATAATATGACAATAAAAGATAAAAAAGCAGGCATCTGGATTACAGGCGCAAGTTCGGGAATAGGCAAAGCCGCGGCAAAAGAATTTGCAAGAGTGGGCAGCAACGTTATCGTTTCAGCAAGAAGAATTAGTGAACTCGAAAGATTAAACAACGAACTAAGCGTTGAAAAACTTAACGTAAATATGTTTCCGTGCAATGTTGCATCTTATAATAATGTTGATCAGACTCATAAAAAAATAATCAATGATGGTTTTTCCGTTGACTGCCTCATCAATAATGCGGGAATATCTTCATTCAAAAAAGCGGAAGATAATTCGATAAATGAAATTGATGATATCATCCATACAAATTTAATGGGCGCTATTTACTGTATCAAAGCTGTTCTGCCGAAAATGATTGAAAACGGCGGAGGTACAATAATTAATATATCATCGGTTGTTACTAAAAAAGTTTTTACAAATAGCACTGCCTATGCTGCTTCAAAACTTGGTTTAAAAGGTTATACTGATTCATTAAGAGAAGAACTTAGAAAATATAATATCAGAGTAATCGATATAATTCCCGGCGCAACAGTAACTTCAATGTGGTCAAGTGAAATAAGAAAAGTGAATTCGGAAAGAATGATGACTCCCGAAGAAATAGCAAACGTAATAGTTTGGACTTACCTTCAAAAAGGAAATTTAGTGAGCGAAGAAATTCTGTTGAGACCTATCCAGGGCGATTTGGAATGAGCGCTAAAAAGGAATTGATGATAGTAACAGGCGCGAGCCGTGGTATCGGGAAGGGAATAGCTCTTCATTTTGCTAAAGAAGGTATGGACATAATGATCTTCGGTCGTGATGCTGCAGCATTGAAGAAAACCGAAGTTGAAATAAAAAAGTTTGGTGTTGAATGCGAGGGTTTTGTTGGTGATGTGTCTGATGAAGTTTTTGTTAACAATTCCGTTATGAAGATATTAGAAAAATACGGCAAGGTTGACCACTTGATAAACAATGCCGGCACGCGTGTATTTAAAAACGTTGTTGACGCTTCGCTCGATGATTTTAAGCTGCAGGTAAATGCAAATTTATACGGAGTCTTTAATTTTTCACGTGCGGTATTAAAAGGAATGATTGAGAGAAAACAGGGTTCAATAATTAACATTTCATCCCTTGCGGGTAAAAACGCATTTGCCACAGGAGCAATGTATGCGGCTACAAAACATGCGTTAATGGGTTTTACAGCTTCAATGTTTCTTGAGGTGAGAGAATACAATATACGTGTCGCGGTAATTTGCCCGGGCTCTGTAAACACCGAATTTTTTGACGGTTTAAGTATGAAACCGAATAAAGAGAAAATACTTCAAGTTGAAGATATAGCTGAAGCAGTTGCCGCGGTACTAAAGCTTCCCATCCGGGCTTTAATAAGTGAAATTGAAATAAGACCCACTAATCCAAAATAAACGGCGCTGATATTTTTAACTGTATTTAGTTGTTTTAAATATCTATACAAAAATTAATATTATTTTGTTGAAATTTAGTTCTGATAATTATTTAAAAAATTATTTTAATAAAATCATCTTAATGCT
>MNYQ01000014.1:1877-3205 GCA_001873185.1 Ignavibacteria bacterium CG2_30_36_16
TTTCCAATGAGTAGTGTGCAGTAATATATCCCGGAAGCATAATTCCTTCCGTCAAAGTTTACTTCGAATTCGCCGGGTTCTGTTATCTGATTTTTTAATTCTGCTATTTCTCTTCCAAGTATGTCGTACAATTTAAGAATTGTTTTTGGTTGAGTTTTTTCGGACTGTGAAATCTCAAGCACAGGTATTGAAAACTTTATTGTGGTTGTCGGGTTAAATGGATTCGGATAATTCTGGTGAAGAATGAACTTGTCCGGTAAATTATTTTTCCATTTGAAGAAAGAAATAATTCCATTATGAATGCGTAGATTATCCAACAAAACAGCGCCCGAATTCACAGAGTCGTTTGTGTTGTGGACAAAATAAAAAGTCAGTTTATTCAACTTAACCGGATAATTGAAAGAAGATCCGAATTTATTAATTGGCGCTTTTAGCGTATTCCATCCGAATTTGTTTAATAGAGCATTCGGGATAGTATTAACTCTAAAATATTCTCCATCCGCATCTTCAAAACTAAATTCTATAACATGTCTTTGCCCGTTATTATAAACATCAATCATTATTGAATCCGGCTGCCCGGGTAAATTATAATCGCAATTAAAAATAACTTTATGTTTGTCCACACCGATATAATTAAAAGCATATTTCATGTGTAAAGAATTTTGAGGGCTCGTAAAGTTAGTGTCAACAATTTGCAAAAAAGATTGCGGTAAAAGGTTTTCGAAAATATAATTAAATCCTTGTAATGAATCGAATGATTCAACTTCAAGAAAATTGTACGAAGGAAGTATCGTAATTTGTTTGGTAGTCACCACGCTATTAAAAATGCTTCTCACCGTTGTCGTGCCGGGATATTTTGCTATGATTAAACCTGTTGAACTGATAACTGAAAGAGTATCATCCACGCTCCAGCTAACAGATGTGCTGTCAATAAAAATTGTTCCGCCTGATGACACTTCGCCGGTCAATTTCATATTTAATTTTTGCCCGACAACTATTTCATCAATGTGCGGTAAAAGATTGTACTGATGAATAACCGGCAAGTTGTTTAGTTCGGTAATATATTGCGGTGATTCCGAATAATTAACCGGAAAAATTTTGTCTTCATCAAAAACATAAAAACTTTTTCCGAATATGTTGGTTATTTTTAGAGTGTTTTTTCCGAACAGTTCTGCTTTTGAAATTGTAGAAGAGGTTGTCCAAAAGGCGTTTGTCTTCGACGTTGTGTTTTCAAAAGAGAATTTAAATAACGTGCCGGAACTAAATGCCGAAGAAAAAGATTTGCCGCCAATTTCTGTAAATAGAGTTTTCACCGCTGTATAGGCGGG
>MNYQ01000146.1:0-12660 GCA_001873185.1 Ignavibacteria bacterium CG2_30_36_16
ATTTTTTTTATTTGCTATTAAATCTTAATCAAGCACTGACTTGCTTTATTTTAAACAGATTAGATAAAAACTGATTTTGCGATAAAAAAGATAAAGCTATTGATAAGAGACAGACTTTAATTAAAGCCGCAAAATCAGACGTACACTATTTTAAAAGATTCATTTTTTATTTAATCAACAATCGTATAGGTTTATATTTTCACCCATTTCTTTTTAACTAAATAGTAATCGAATCGGAATCTGTTCCTATCTATAATACTGTAATTGGATAAAAACACAGTCTCTATAAAATCTGCTAAAATACTGCTCACCTCTTTTTTTGCCTGCATGTCAATAAAACAACCGTTTCCTTCCCATTTATTAACAAATAAATATTTTTTATCAGGGCTTAAGGCTATGTGCCATGGTTGATACACACTAATAGGTATCTCTTCTTTAAAACCGGTAGAGAAATTCCAAAGGGTAATTTTCGACTGACCGGGCACAACCACTGTTTCATCATCTATAAACTCATACTCACCACTTGTGGACGGCATTGATTCAGGATATTTTGTGTTGGTAGTTAAATCAAAAATATACGCACGACCGGCTGACCTGAAGACCAAAAATTTGCCATTCGGACTGCACCGAATATTATAAGTAATGTCGCTGTATGAAGTTTTAAACAACTGGGAAT
The DNA here is from genome assembly GCA_001873185.1 of Ignavibacteria bacterium CG2_30_36_16. GTDB lineage: Bacteria > Bacteroidota > Ignavibacteria > Ignavibacteriales > Ignavibacteriaceae > CG2-30-36-16. Next base: position 677 of record MNYQ01000146.1, read on the forward strand.
TTGACTCAATATTAATTCCGTAAACATTGTTAGAACCTGTATAGTAAATGACATTTTTATTCGGATCAAAACAAAAATCACGAGGGTATGCCGGTGTATTTATCGTCCTAACTTTAGTAGGGTCATCATACTCCCACAGAGTTATATGTTTTGCATACGATACCGTTGCAACATATTTTCCGTCAAAGCTAAGATCAACATCATTATAAGCCTGCGCTGTAGAATCCAGGGTTCTGTAAAAAGTTTTTAATTCATTTCCAGTAGCAGCATCCAGCGCTTTGACTATAAGTTTATTGTTTTGATAACCGGCGAAGATGAGTTTGGTTCTATCCTTTGATAAAACAAAGCATGAAGGTGAAACGGGTTTGACCTCTTTATATTTTTCAAGGTATGGCGTATAAGCAACACCCAAGGCGGCTGGTTCCGATTCATTGTTTATTGTAACCGCGGTCAATCGATAATAATAATGTTTTGTGGTGTCAAGATTCGTATCAATAAATTCAGTTGCCGACAAAGTATTAATGAGAGAATAATTATTGCCATCTAAACTTCGAAAAATATTGTAAGAAGTGTTGAATAAATTATTTGACTTCCACTTCATAACAATGGAGTTATCTGAATTATCTTTCACATCAATCTGTCCCGGGCTTTTAAAGTTAAAAATTTTCGGCAGAGACGAGGAAGGTGGACTTATTATTTGATCTCTAAGCGCACTGATTGTAACAAAATATGTTTTGTTTTTTTTGATAGGGAAGATAATATCTGCAGTGGTAATGTCTTTATCTACATTTACAGTTTTTAGTTCAATATACGGGGAATCAGTTGAAAATAATTTTAAGCGGTAGAATTTTTCAAAGTAATTGTCATCCCTCCAATTAACACTAATAGCAGTGTCAGCAAGAAAAACAAAATCTAAAATTTGCGGAGAGACAAGTTTAAATGTTGCCTTAGCAGTGTTGGAATAACCGCTAAATCCTTGCTTGCTTTTAGCTTTGATTCTGAACAAATACGATTTCCCGAACGTAAAATAATCTTGTAAAAATAGTTCAGTAACGTTCGAATCAGCTTCGGCGATTTTTATGAAACTTGTATCATTCAACGAAACCTCAATAACAAATCCTGTTTCAATTTTACTATTATCATTCCACGTTAAATGAACAGTTGTATCGGAAGTTATTTCTGCATTAAGGTTACTCGGCATGAATTTGAATACATTTACTAATACAGGTTTTGAGCTTGTCTTGTTCCCATCGGCATCAAATGCTCTTGCTTCTAGAAGATGCTGCGATCCATCATCATAATAACGGGTTTCCCAAAAATATTCGTAAGGATCTTTCTGAAAAAAACGAATAAAGTCATTATCAATAAAAAGTTCTACTCTTTTTATTCCTTTTGAATCGAAGGCTGAGATTTTAATGGTGGTAGTATCCGGTACATTAGAATTATTTACTGGATTAAGTATCTCTATTAGAGGTTCACCGGCTACTTCGAGCGGCTGATCCTGGCATGCGAAAAAAACGAAAGTGAAAAAAAAAACGATAAAAAAATTAGCTATTTTCATTTTATACCCTCAAGTTTTTATAAAATAAATATCCTCTGAGTTTTTGCTGAAATTAATGGTTGCCCGAACGAATTGAACTAAACTCTTGAAAGTGAATTCTAAAATGCAAAAAAGGAGAAACTTTTTCAAGATTTCTCCTTCTGAATATACTAGAATCTGTATGTAAGCGTCATCATAATATTATCTAGCGTAATTTTCTGAAACGTACGCGAGATATTAGAACCGTAGTTATCGCCAAAATCATTCCACCAGCCATGAACGTAACTTAAATCTATACCGATGGTTTCATCGGCTAAAAATCCAATGCCGCCGGTAATATATTTTTTATCATAGATAGATTCATCATTTTGATATGCCGAAGGCTGAACAAAATATCCGGCGCGTAGACGTAATCCCACAGTAGGAATTGTATATTCCAAACCTGCATTATAATTAACAACTGCGCGTAGTTGATCTTTAATATCTTTATTAACGCTTTCTACGTATTGAGAAGTTAATCCCTGTCCTGCTCCGCTGAATTCAATTTGTTTATAATCTAATAAAGTTGCCTGAACACTTGCCACTAAACCTTTCAAGCTATATGATAAACCGGCGCCAAGTTCAAACGGAGTAGTGATATCATATTCAACCTGATCGCTATATTTTCCTTCATCAAGATAGTAAACCGAACCTGTTCCAAATTGACTGCTTCCCGCAACATCAAATTTTTCTTTTATCGTAAATGATTTTGGGAATTGAATTGTAATTCCAAACCGGATATTATTTCTCATTTGATAAAGAAGTCCAACTTTTGCATCCCAGCCGGAGAGGTCCCAATTAAGAATTCTATTCAGAAAAAAAGTTTGAAAATCCGCCGTTTCCGCTGTCCCCGGATCGGTTCGCCCTTGATAATTATTCTGAGTATCATCTTCATAATATTCATTGTTCCAGGTGTAACTTCCATTGTTGATGTTCAGGTTAGCACCGGCGTAAAGATTTTTATAAATCTCAACTGCGCCCGAAAACGTCCAGTTATTAATTGCGCCTGAAGAAAGTATTGTTCCGCTTTGGTTTAATTTGCCGCTTATGGGTGTATTATTATCATTGTCGGTTAAATATAAATCGAACGGAATATCTGTATTTAGGAAATTTTGAATTAAAGAAGACGAACCGCCATTAAATCCGCTAAATTTTAATGCACCGGTTAAATCTTTCGTTGTATGAAAAGACATTCCAAAAACAAGACTTCCTCTCATTGTTGGAAAGGGGAATGCAAAACTTAACCTATCAAGTCTTGTAGAACTGTTTGAATAGGAAGTGCTGTTTCCAAAAAAAGTAGCGTTATTATTATAATTAGAATAATCAAGACCGCCGGAAAATTCGAGTCGCTTTAACAAGCCCATTCCGGCAGGATTATAATACATCGCAGAAGCGTCATCGCTTAAAGCGATATAACTATTTCCCATACCAAGAGCACGGGCGTTTGAACCAAGCCCGGGATAAGCGAGTCTTAATGCATCGCTTACACCCTGCGCTGATAAAACCGGCATCATTAAAAAAAATAGGATGAAAAAGTAACCAGGGATCCTATATGATTTCATTACTTCCTCCCGCCGCTGTTTCTTGAACCGTTGTTGTTTCGTGTGCTATCATCGTTGCTGCCTGTATTTGAACGTGTATTCGTTGAACTTGATGAAGAACTTTCGCTTGGTGATTTAGCTTTTTGCTCACCAGTCCTTTTTCGTCCGGTATCAGTTGAGCCGGTAGTGTCGCTAGAATTACCATCGCCGACAGTAACAGGTCCTGTTTGAATTATCGGTCTATCAGTTATTCCCGGGTTTCTTCCACCATTGGAATTTCGGACAGTGCTTCTGTCGTGTTGTATTCTTTCCGGAGAATCGACATTAGTGTTGTAAATGGGCGCAACATCAATCCACCATGGATAATCGTAATATGTAACGTAATAATTATCTCCGTAGTAATAATTATCAGTATCATAATTTTCAGGCATTGGAGCATCGGGTGTCCAGAGCACTGTATAGCATCCCGGAGCCATCAATAAAACGACTGATGAAATCAATATTAAAATATACTTTTTCATTGTTTACCTTCTTCTGTCATTTCCGCTGCTCCTCGAGCCGCCGCTTGATCTTCCTGATGAAGAAGAACCTCTTGACGGAGGTGAGGAACTTCTTGGTGAAGAATAAGTTCTCGGTTGTGATTCTGTCCGCTTGGGTGCAGAATACTTAGGCGGACTTTTCGTCGTTTGTTTTCTTTCGTATGTTCCACTATTTTCTCGACCGCTGTTTCTGTTGTCTCTTTTTATATTAGGAGATTCAGTCCGTTTTTTCTCTTCTCGTTTTATCGTACCCGGATATTGCCTATTTCCGCGCGGGTTTTCTTTAATCTCTCTTTTAGTTTTTACATCGCCAGTTTTATTTTCACCGGATTTTTTACCTTCTCTATTACGCATATCAATTTCTTCGCGTCCGCGTGTATTTTTCTTAACATCTTCAATGATATCGCGGCGTTTTATTTCTTTACGATCTCCGGTAACAGTTTCACCGGTGCGTGTGCGTTTCACTTCGTCATTACGTCCAGTTCTCGTTCCTTCGCGTGTTACGGTTCTGCTTACTTCACTGTTACGGGTTCTGTTTTTCCATATATCATCTCTATCGCCGCCTCTTCGCGTTAAAGAGCCTCGTGAGCCGCTTCCGCCTCTAAGACCATCATTATTTCTGATTTTATATCCGCTATTTGAACGTGTTTTATAATTGTCATTATTATAAGCCCATCCGCTGCCATAATTTCCGTAATAGTTATAAGGATAATAATAACCCGACCACCAATTAGGATAATAAGAATAGTAAGGGTTATACCATGGGTTGTAACACCATCCCGGGTAAAAGAATGGATCCCAGCAATAAGTATCATAATAATATGAACCGTAATATGAACCGAAGTATGCTCCGATGCTTACCGAAGGATAATAACTCCAGAAATATCTTCTGTACGAAGGATATATTGACCCGGAGTAGTAATTGTTGATGGTAACTCCGTCTTCAGTATAGCTTTCTTCGGTATACTCAGACTGCTCGTCGCTGTAGATTTGAGTAGTGTCGTAATCGTCTTCGGAATAATTGGAATATTCAGGTTGGTAGATAACTCTCTCTTTTACGGCAAGCTGAGTGTAACATCCGCCGAAAAGAAAGAGAGATGCCAAAAGCATCAATGCAAGTTTGAATTTGTAATTTTTCATTTCTCAGCCTCCAGGAATAAAATCATTAAAACTGATTAAATATGTGCAAATATTAAGCCGGATTAAAGGCGTAAAGATTTCCTATTCAAGAGATGAAAATAAGATAAGAAGTTATCTCTCTGTATAGTTAATTAAACAATTTTGTATAAAATAAGCTACACTAAATTTTAAAAGATACTTTTGATATATTCAATTTTTATAGCTCTATCGGCAGAACCGGGACTCCATTTTCTGTTTTGTAATAAATCACGCAAATCTAATCCAAGGGTAAAACCATCAGCCAGCGACCAACGCAAACCAATGTTCAAATATCCGTTGCCTTCACCGTAATAGCTATTTGTATTATTATCGTTTAATGCAAAATCATATTCGCCGACTAATGAAACGCTTTTTCCTATAGTTTTTTCAAAACCGACCATTATATTCATAAAATTATCACCGTCTTTGGTCTCAAGCGAATAGTTTACGGTGCCATGAAGACTGAGAAAACCGAGGAATTCAAAATTTTTGCTTACCGCACCGTAAAAACCGGGAGATTTAATAGCATAGCGGTTGGTGGAATCAAAGTAAGCGCCCTTTCCCTGAGAGTCGAATCCGGTAGAAATAGCAGGAAATGATGCCGATTCATCAAATAATCTGAAACGAATATTGACACCCGGAAGTTTATACCAATCCGGTCTGCCGGAACCAATTATATTTGATCCGCCGTAAGAAATTCCGAAACTGATCTGATCGAAAACTCCAACTTCAATTTTAGAAATAACGACACCTTCAGGCATTATATCGGTAGAAACACCAACAAACCCTTTTTCCAAAACGCCAGCAGATGGCATGTCAATTAATGAGCGATACTCGAATTTAGCTTTTTCACCTGCAGTTCCCTGTGCAAGTAAAAGCGAAGGTAAAAATGAGAGTAGAAAAAAAACGAAATTTAGCTTTTTCATAAAATCCTCGGGCGTTTATTCATCTAAATTTATTTGCTTTTGCAAAGATAATAATATTTTAAATAAAACAATTACAATAATTAAGCCGCATTGGTATAAACCATCACTTTAACTTCAGAAGGCAGCATAGCGTATTTTGAGCTGATGAGGATTGTTACCTGTCCGGTAATATCTTTTCCCTGTAAAACCAAGATCCCTTTTTCAGTATCCTTATTAATAATTGTCACAATATCTGCGCCTTCGATAATTTCAAATTTAGCTGGTGCAGTTCGACCGATTGCCCGAAATCCGAGGGCATTTAGAGGTACTGCCTCTATTTTTACAGTTGATTGATTATCCGCAAAAAGGTCAGCCGGTTCAACTTCGTATATTACTTCATATATATTCATTGTATAATAATAAAATATGAATGCCGAAATTAAAATTAGAAGTATAATTACAATTAATATATAAGGTTTCATAAATTGCTTAGAAAGTTTGCGCTCGTTTTATTCTTTGAATTTCCTTCCGCATGTTATGGATGATTTGCTCAACTATTTCATCCGGCACACCATCAGCATGTTTTGATTTTAAGCGCATATCACATTGGTCATTTACGTAATCAATAACTACAAATTCATCTTTTGTGGAATATACAATTTCTGTTGAGAAAAAATCGAGACCGGTTAGACTACGAATTTTTCTAACTATAAAGTCGAGTTTAGATAGATTATACTTTTCTTTTTCATCCGGAGGAATATAATCATATAAATGAGTCTGGTCATCCCACCAAAGTGAAATTGAACGACCGAAAGCCCAAAAGCATCGGAACCATGCGCGTTTGCCGTTAAAATTAGCCGGATAAATTTTTTCCTGTATAAGATATTTATCCGCTGTATATGCGTGTCTTTCATCTAAAACTTCTTTTAATGTTTCTGCACCTGTTACTACCCCAATTCCGCCGCCTGTTGTATTACATGGTTTGATGATGAAAGGTCTTCCTAAAATTGATAAATCGTCGACTGAAATATAAATATCTTCAAATTCGCTGTGCGGCGGGATAATTATTGAATACGGGACATTCAAACCGGCAGTAATGAATTCAAGATGCATGCTTGCTTTGTCAATAGCATGTAAAACATTCTTGTAGGGATTAAAAATGTGAGTTTTGCGGCGGTTAAGCATTTTACCGAGTTCTGCAAAAGTTTCGTCAACATCCCATGCACGGTCTAAATAGCAATTGAAACCAACTCTGCGTTGTTTAACCGCATCAATTACTTCGTGCAGATTGCTGTATGTAATTCTAAAAGTATTTAGCCCTGCATTTTGCAGTATTTTTTCAGTAAGAAAAATAAAATCATCATCATACTCCCAAACGTATGCTAATCCAAGATCAAATAATTCCATGAATTCCTAAAGTTTTTACAAAGATATAGTTTGCTATATTTGCAATCAAGATTAGAACCGATTTTATCATAGATGAGTTTACTATAATTTTTTTTCTGTCATTGTCTATTAGCTAACGAACTGTGCAATCACAACAACGATTGTTGAAACAGATTGCTTCACTCAAATTCGGCGTGGCGAATAGTTCATAATGGCTGCGCGTTTAAATGCATTTTTGAATTATGAATTAAACGCAAAGGAATTTATATAATTTATCATTTAAAATATTTTGACACAAAAAACAATCCCGCATGCGGGATAAACGGCAATACTATAGTTGAAATCTCTATGGTTCTCTTAACAAATATTATTTTTCAAAACTTTTCAGTTACTTATGAATAGAATTTATTTTCTTATCTCTTTATTTCTTATCACTTTATTTTTTATGGGTTGTTCATCGCAAAAACAAATTGTGCAGGATGAAAAAGTGCAAGACTCTTTTCTCACATCAGCCGATGATAAACAGAAAGCGCTCAACCATTTTATTAATGGCTGCACTGCCGAGGCCAAGGGCGATTTTGCTTCAGCCATTTTAGAATTCCAGGATGCGCTTCGTCTAAATCCCGATGCAGGAGTTTATTATGCACTTGCAAAAAATTATCTGATGATCAACAAACTTCCACTTTCACTTCAACACGCAAAAAAAGCAGTGGAAATGGAACCGGAAAAAATTGAATATCTCGAACTTCTATCGGATGTTTATTTTTCCGCACGCCTTCAGGATTCATCCGTGGTTGTACTCAACAAAATTATTAAAATAGATTCTTCAAATGTTTCTGCTCATTATAAACTTGCGAGAATTTATGAAAACGGAAAACCATTGCAGGCAATTATTACTTATAATAAACTTTTAGAATTAACCGGAGCGCAGTGGGATGTACTTTTGCGCGTTGCCGAGCTTTATGAAAAACTTGGCAGCCTCGAAAAAGCTGCGGCTTCAATAGAAAAAATGAGAGCAATCGATCCTGGAAATTCGGCGCTCGATAAAATGCTTATTGAATTTTACGCGCGCTCAAAAGAATTTGATAAAGCAATAGAAGTTACAAGTGATCTACTCGAACTAACGCCGGATGATGTTGGTCTGCATGAACTGAAAGCACAAGTATTAATTGAAAAAGGTGATTGGGAAGCCGCTGCTATCGAGTACAATTATTTACTTGCACAGCCGCAGCTGCCGCTTGATATGAAAATAAAAATCGGCACAGCTTATTTTGATCGTGCACTAAGCGATTCTACAATAATGCCTATGGCAAAAAATTTATTTGAAACTTTAGATAGAGACACAACAGACTGGCAGGTAAAAATCTTTCTTGGCGCCATCGCAATGAGCGAAGGGAATGATTCGGCTGCAATTAAATATTTTAAGATTGCGACAGATCTTGCACCCTGGAATGCTGAAGCCTGGATTCGACTTGGAGGATTGTACTTCGATAATCAAAAATATGAAGAAGCAATTAAGGTAACATCTGAAGCAGTGAAACAGTTTCCAGATGATTACACAATTAATTTAATACTTGGTTTTTCATACTCTCAAACCGAGAAACATGAGGAAGCTTATTCATTTCTAAAAAAAGCTGTTGAATTAAATCCCTCGGATGTTAATGCACTTTCGGCTTTTGGGTACACATTAAATCAACTTAAGCAGTCCGATGAAGCAATAAAATATTTAAACATGGCTTTATCTATTCAGCCGGATAATGTAAATTTATTAGGTACTCTTGGTTTAATTTATAACGCCATAAAAAAATATGCTGAGTGTGACAGTGTATATTCTAAGGCTTTAAAACTCGAGCCGGATAATGCGCTGGTTAATAATAATTATGCATATTCATTAAGCGAAAGAGGAGAACGGCTGGATGATGCGCTCGAGATGGTAAAAAAATCTATTGATGCAGAGCCGTATAATTCATCATATCTCGATACAATAGGATGGGTTTACTTTAAACTCGGAAAGTATGAACCGGCAAAAGAAAACATTGAGAAAGCAATTAAAGTAGGCGGCGAAAAAGCTGTAATGATTGAACATCTTGGAGATGTTGTTTTCAAAATGGGCGCGAAAGATGAAGCGATGAAATTATGGCAAAAAGCGTTGGACTTAGATAACGGTAATAAAGAACTTCAATTAAAAATTGAAACAGGTGAAATTTGAAAAACTTTTTTTTATTTATTGCGATAGTTGTACCGGTTTTATTTTTGAATTTAACCGGTTGTATTCCTTCAAAACCAACCGAGGATGTGGAAATATTGCCTTCGGAAAGATTAATCAATAAACTTGAAGTGAACCGAAGGAAGATAAGAAACTTTGAAGGACACGGGACGATTAATATTACAAGTCCTAAATTTACAGGAAGCGCTGCATTTAATGTAATTCTTCAAAAACCGGATTCGATATATTTGACGGTGATGGGTCCTTTTAATATCGAACTTGCAAATGCGCTTGTCACTAAAGATAATTTTATTTTTTATGATGCTTTGAAGAATACAGCCTATACCGGCAAGGTAAGCGATAATATTCTTTCGGAAATATTTAAAATAAATTTATCCTTTGCCGATTTAATGGAAGCGTTTGTTGGTTCTGTTAACCTCACAGAAAACTTGTATAAAATTCCCGATGATTATAAAGTTGAGTATGATGAATACGTCATCACTTATATTGATTCAACGAAAGAGGTAAAAAAGCGTTACAAGGTAAACATCCGCGAACTTGGAATTACTGATTTTAATTTAAGAAATTTTAACAACGAAGTTTTACTCGACGGAAAATATTCTAAATTTGAAATACTGGATAACGTTGCGATACCATTTAGAATAAATGTTTTTAATATGCGGGATGATCAGAAAGTTTTAATTGAGTACAAAGATATAAGGGTGAATAAGAAAAATATTTTTATCGATTTTAAGATCCCTGCCGATGCATCTCTAATTAGATGGTGAACTGCTGCGTAAAAATATTGTCTTTCGTTTTAGTTTTATCTGGTTTGATATTAGCTCAGGAAGAGAAAGAAATATCAACCAGGCAGATTGAGCTGACCGGATTAAAATCAGAAATTATGCAGCTTGAAAAAGAGCTGAGCGATAAATCGGCGGCAGAAAAAAAATCTTTGTCAATTCTTGAAAACTACAACAAACAAAACTTCTTATTAAACAAGTTAATCAATTCTCTCCGGCGGGAAGAAAAGATCAAACAAAATGAAATTGAACAATCGACATCATCAATAAAAAAACTTGAAAAAGAAATAGACATCTTAAAAAAAAATTATGCTAAATATGTTGTAGCAATTTACAAACACGGCAAGCCTGGCGAATTAGAAGGAATGCTTGATGCAGAATCATTTCAGCAGGGATTAAGACGAATTAAATATCTGCAGAAATTTTCGGAAAGCAGAGCAAAAGATTTAGTCAAGTTTAAAAATAAAATTAGTGAATTAGAATCAGCGCGTATTCAACTTAAAAAAGAGAAGGGAGAAAAAGCAAAGTTAGCCGCTGATAAGGCAGCCGAAGAAAATAATTTAATCGGCAAACTTGAGGAAAGAAAAATAATAGTAGCCGCTCTAAAAACTGACAAAGATGAAATTAAAAAAGAAATTGTTCAAAAAAGGCAGGCTGAAGAAAAAATAAAAAACTTAATCACAAAGCTTGTTGAAGAAGCTGAGCGAAAGAGAAAAGAAGAAGCCGAGAGAATTGCGCGCCTGGAATTTGAAAAATTGCAAGCTGAAAAAGATACAAGAAATAAGCGCATTGTAACAGACACAAAGAAAAAATCTATAATTCCGCAGCTAAAAACTGAAGCGCTTAACTTAAGCACTGCAAATTTTGCTCCCTTTTCTTCGCTGCGTGGAAGAATGATCTGGCCTTTAGCCGGCGGCAAAGTTATTAGGGGATTCGGCGAAAATAAAAATCAAAAATTAAATACCGATACAATGAACTATGGTGTGGACATTAAAGCATCAGCCGATATGGAAGTTAAAGCTGTTGCCGAGGGAGTTGTTTCGGCAATAGATTGGATACCCGGTTACGGCAGTGTAATTATATTAACGCACAAAGGTGAATACCGGACGGTTTACAGCCATCTATCGGAGATATATATTTCCGAAGGTGAAAAAGTAAAGATGGGCACACGAATAGCAAAAGTAAATGAAAGTCTTGAAGGAAGCATATTACATTTTGAAATTTGGAACTCACGCAATAATCAGGATCCGGAAGTTTGGTTAGCAAAGAGATAGGGTGACTATTTTTATAATATTCTTAACTTACTATTCCAAACCATATTCTTAATTAAATGATATCAATATGAATTTTTCACCGGTAAGAATAAATCTTCTCAAGAATTTCACTTCACTCTCTGCAATTCAGTTTTCCAATTATCTTTTCCCTTTAATAACACTCCCATATTTAGTACGTGTACTTGGGCCTGAAAGATATGGACTAATCAATTTCGCAGCCGCATTTGTCGCATATTTCACAACGCTCACTGATTATGGTTTCAATCTTACAGCGCCTCGTGAAATATCAATTAACAGGAATAATAAAGAAAAACTTTCGGAAATATTCAGCTCAGTCTTAACAATCAAGTTTGTTCTTTTCGTTCTATCATCTATTCTTTTATTTATTGTAGTTAACAGCTTTTTGCGATTCAGTGAGTTTAAGGAAATTTATTATTTGAGTTTCATTGTAGTTGGCGGACAAATACTCTATCCGGTCTGGTTTTTTCAAGGTATTGAAGATATGAAATACCTCTCATTTATTACTATTACATTAAGGGGAATATCGGTCGCTCTAATTTTCTCATTAATTAAAACGCCAAATGATATTTTGC
>MNYQ01000146.1:12676-15838 GCA_001873185.1 Ignavibacteria bacterium CG2_30_36_16
CAGTTTTACCTATGTGATGATGGGGATTATCGGAATATTAATAATAATTCTAAAATTCAAAATCAGATATAGAATACCTTCCCTTCCAACTCTTAAATATCATTTTATTGATGGAGGGCAGATATTTATTTCGACAGTTGCTATAAACTTGTATACTTCAACAAATACTTTTTTACTCGGACTATTTGCAAACGATACGGTCGTCGGCTATTTCTCCGCAGCTGATAAGATAAGAATCGCAGTACAATCATTCTTCTCAATTTTGTCTCAGACAGTTTATCCTCATCTTGCACTGAAATTCAAAAGCTCATTCGAAGATGGAATAGCTATTGTTAAAAAATTAGTTTTATATGCCGGGAGTTTCAGTTTTTTGTTTTGTTTATTAATTCTAATTTTTGCCGGTGAGATAATTCACCTATTACTTGGTTACCAATATGAACAATCGATAATCGTACTTAGAATAATCTCATTTCTTCCGTTTTTGATTTTACTCAGTAACATTTATGGTATTCAAACAATGTTGAATATCGGTTACAAGAAAGAATTTACAATTATCATAACCCTCGCGGCGGTGATTAATTTAATAATCTCATTGATAATCGTTCCGATTTATTTTGAAATAGGTACAGCATTTTCGGTTTTAATTACAGAGTTTTTTGTAACATCTTCAATGATTATCTTTTTGTGGAAGAAAGGGAAAATTGTTGTGTAATATTTACTTTGTGCGTTGGTGTCTCTGTGGCTTTTATTTTCGTATAACTTGCCACAAAGTCGCGAAGGCACATTTAAACAAAAAGTGATCAATTCGAAGAAATTTATTAGAATGGCGAGATTTTTATCAAACTTGTAAAAAATGTGGCGATAATTTTAGCAAATTTGTAAAAAATATCGGGATTCTTTAAGTTTGTATTATCTAAAAGAGAATCTTCGACAACTTAAAATTAATAAGTCAAATGTATATCGATAGAGAAAAACTTGTTGAAAAGATTAACTCCGCTGTTAGCGGTTCTCCAGTTACTATATTAATCGGAGCCCGACAAGTCGGTAAAACTACTCTACTCAAAAATTTGGATCATCTTAAACCATCCGTTTATTTTATCGGGCAGGACCCGGAGGTCGCGGCGATTTTTCAAAAGTTAAGCACAGCAGAAAGTTTCTTAAAAAAGAATCTTAATTCAGAATTAAACGGATTTCTGCTTCTTGATGAGTTCCAATTTATAGATAATATTTCGACAATATTAAAATTACTTACTGATTCCAATCCGGGATTGCGGGTAATTTGTAGTGGTAGTTCAAGCCTTGATATTATACAAAAGGTTGAAGAATCGCTTGCCGGAAGAGTTCGCATAATTGACACATACTCTCTCTCTTTTGCCGAGTATCTTAAATTTCAAAATGAGGAATTATATAATCTTTATCTTAAATATGATGTTGATACTTTAGATGAGGTTGTTGATCCCAAAATTAAGCTATTATTTAACGATTATTTAGTTTATGGGGGAATGCCAAAAGCAGCTCTCAATCATAACCCCACAGAAAAAATTCAAATCCTTGATGACATCTATAAAACTTATCTCCTGCGTGATGTTAGGAGTTATGTGAGAAATGAAGATTCAGTTGGATTCAACAAATTGCTAATTTTACTCGCATCGCAAATTGGAAATATGATTAATGTAAACGAGTTAGCAAATTCTAGCGGACTAAATTACAGAAAATGTGAAGAGTACATTTATCTATTAGAGCAGATGTTTATAATCAAACTGGTTGAGCCGTATTTTACAAATAAAAGAAAAGTTATTACAAAAATGAAGAAGGTCTATTTCACAGAAATTGGACTAAGGAATGTGATTCTCGGTAATTTTAACCCAATTGATAATAGAATCGACAATGGTTCTTTGTTTGAAAATTTTGTGTTTCTCGAATTGATTAGAATTCTCCCCTCATATACAAAAATCTATTTTTACAGAACTAAAGATGGTTCGGAGATAGATTTTGTTATTGATGATATGAAAAATAAGTATGCAGTTGAAACAAAGTTTAAAGTTTTACATAGATCCGTTTCATTGAAAAGTTTTAAAGGATTTGGCGAAATCGAAAACGTTTCAAAAACTTTTCTAATTAATAGAAACTTCAACTCGGATAATGAGACCAAGCTTATGCAGGGTTATTTAACTGATAAAATAATGTTTGATTAAATGTACGATTATTTAATAGTCGGTGCCGGTTTTGCGGGTGCTGTAATGGCTGAGAGATTAGCTTCGCAATTCAATAAGAAAGTATTGGTTGTTGAAAAACGAAATCACATTGGCGGCAATGCTTATGATGAATATGACGAGCATGGAATTCTTGTTCATAAATATGGTCCGCATATTTTTCATACAAACAGTAAAGAAGTATTTGATTATCTGTCACAATTTACCGAATGGAGGTTTTATGAGCACAAAGTATTAGCAAATTTAAACGGAGAATTATATCCGATACCAATAAATAGGATTACGCTAAATAAACTTTACAAACTGAACCTAAAAACAGACGATGACGCAAAAGCATACTTGGAAAGTGTACGAGAAAAAAGATATCCTATAATTAATTCGGAGGATATAATTATCAACCAGGTTGGTAAAGATTTATTTGAAAAATTTTTCAAACATTACACAAAAAAGCAATGGAACCTTTTCCCAAATGAATTATCACCGTCTGTTTGCGGAAGAATACCAGTTAGACTAAACAATGACTGTCGCTATTTTACGGACAAATATCAATTTATGCCGCAAAACGGTTACACAAAAATGTTTGAGAAGATGTTGAATCATAAAAACATAGAAGTTATTTTGAATACAGATTACAAAACAATTTTGAACGATATTAAGTTTGATAAGATGGTTTACACTGGACCGATTGATTATTTTTTTGATTATAAATTTGGAAAACTCCCTTACCGTTCTATCAGATTTGAATATGAGCATTTTGAAAAGCAAAATTACCAAAGCACCGGACAAGTAAATCATGTTGATATGGAAGAAGAATTTACCCGGGTAACGGAATATAAATATCTAACGTTACAACAAGCTAAAACAACAACCATCAGTAAAGAATTCTCATTGAAAAAAGGCGAACCTTTTTATCCAATACCAACAGACGCAAATCGTGCTTTATATTTGA
>MNYQ01000174.1 GCA_001873185.1 Ignavibacteria bacterium CG2_30_36_16
CGCATTTTAGACCATCCGGCAAACGGACAACTGCTTTCCTATATTAAAAACGTGGCTGATGAAATCAAGACCCCGATATATGAAGTTATGGAAGCAAATTATATGTATGATCTGAAATTAGCCGATTTTGCCAGCTTAGCCCAAAGGAGCCTTGCCACATTCAAACGTGAATTTGTACAATATTACCATACCACGCCCGGAAAATGGTTAACACAAAGAAGATTTAAACGGGCCAAAAGTTTATTGGAAACAAGCCGGATGCCAATTGGAGAAATTGTTTTTGAGTGTGGATTTGTAAACTTATCCCATTTTAGCAGGGTGTTCAAAGCAAACTTGGGTATCTCCCCATCTGAGTACCGTCATCAATTTCAAAATAAATAATGCCTTCGTACGAATAGAAAAAAGATTGCACTTCTCAGCAAAGCAGAAATGTAAACTGTTCTTTACTTTGTTTCCATAATTAATTTATTTCTCACTAAATAAAGGATATGATTATGGAAAAAGTATTTGACCCGGTCCAATACAAGACCACCACGAGAGAACAATGGCAAACAGCCGCAGAAGCCTGGCACAGGTATCACCCTACTTTGAAAAAATGGTTAGGCCCGGCCACCGATTTAATGTTGGAAATGGCGCAGGTTAATGAAGGACACAGAATACTGGATATAGCTGCCGGTGCTGGTGAGCAATCCATTACTGCCGCAAAGAAAGTAGGCCCAAAAGGTTATGTATTGGCAACAGACCTATCACCAAGGATACTGGAATTTGCTTTGGAGCTAGCCGATGAAAATAGAATTAACAACATAGAGGTCAAAGAAATGGACGGAGAAAACCTCACGGTTCCGGACAATTCATTCGATACGGTTATTTCGAGAGTTGGCCTGATTTTCTTTCCTGACCAACAAAAAGCATTGAGTGAAATGAAAAGGGTTTTAAAACCAGGCAGTTATGTAGCCGCAATAGTTTACTCTACGGTCGAAAAAAATAAATTCTTCTCTACCCCGGTCTCCATCATCAGAAGAAGGGCGCAGCTTCCTCCTCCATTGGCAGGGCAGCCGGGTCCGTTTAGCTTAGGTGGCGAAGGAGTACTGGATGAGGCGTTCAAAAAAGCCGGTTTTGTAAATGTAGAGTCAAAGGTTGTTAATGCACCAGTGCTAATGCCAACAGCAAAAGAATGTGTTCAATTTGAATACGAGTCCTTTGCGGCTTTGCATCAAATGCTGGGTAGTTGTTCCGATGAAGAAAAAGCTGCTGCTTGGGAGGAAATCGAGTTTGAACTGTCAAAATATCAAAATGGAAATGGGTTCTCTGGACCTTGTGAACTTGTGGTAGGTGTCGGACAGAAACCTTTGAATTGAGTTAACTACCTACAACATTGTGTAAAAGCAATAGCGGGTGAATTGGTAAATCGAAGCTTAGTGCATCTAATAAACTTTGGTGGTGATGGACAGGCCACTTGCCATGAAATCCGCTACTTCTCATACACTTGACCGTTAGTGGCAAGCCAATATCAAACAAAACAGGAAAGAATATGAAAAAAGCAAAAAACAATGTAACGACACAAAATCCAGTTTTTGGAATGTATATTTTATTTTATTTAACTATACCCTTCAATTTATTCGGACAATCCTATGTCGGGCTAAACCAATTGGAAAATTTCCAAACAAAAACATATTATAGCAATGGTTCTATTGAACAAGCTAAAGAAATGGCTGAACGTTGTGACAATGTAGTTTCATTTTATGCAAAACTCATTGACTTTGAGCCTTCAGTTACATTATTAGTGTTATCAAAAGAAGATTGGAGTAAACACACTAAATTCCCTGTTTATGGAATGCCTCACTATAATGACAACAATACGCTCATTGTAGCCTCACAAGACAATGATTTTTGGAAAAGTTTTATTCCCCCAATAGAAAATATGCCACAAGAAATTGCTCATCAAATCTCAAAAACATATGCAGACGAAAATGGCACTTTAACAATGCGTGGCTTTTTTGATTTGTTGGCCATTCACGAATTAGGACACGCATTTCATATCCAGGGCGGACTTACTATGCAGCGCAAATGGATGGGTGAATTATTTGCCAATATTTTTCTTCATACCTACATCGCAGAGAAAGAACCGGAATTATTGCCGGCACTAACTATTTTTCCCAAAATGGTGGTGTCTTCAACCAACAAGAATGACTTACAGTTTACCTCGCTGAGTGAATTGGAAACCAATTATGAGAAAATAGGACAAGAATACCCTAATAACTATGGATGGTATCAATGTCGCTGGCATATAGCAGCTGGCAATATCTATAACCAAGGAAAAGTTGAAGTATTTAAAAATCTTTGGCAAACATTGATGACCCAAAAAGAGATTTTAGACGATATTTCATTTTCATCACTACTATATAAACAAGTGCATCAAAGCGTTGCGGATGTTCAGTTGAAGTGGGAGGATTAATGCAATTGACAAAAGCCAGCCACTAACAACGTGTATGTGCAATAGCGGGTAAAGTGGAAAATCGAAGGTCTATGCATCTAAGAAACATTGTGCTAAACGGACAGAAAAGTGCTTCTAATCCGCTACTGCACATACACGCAAACCGTTATATGCGATTTTAGATGAGCACTTGCAAAGTTGCAAACTATCCACAATTTGAACAAAAGAAAAAAAGAAAATAAAACAAAGTTGCACATTCGGACAACTATTCGTATCTTTGTATTGTATGAGCAAAGAGAAAATAAAAACGGTATTTTTGTATAAGGATTACTTTACAAACTTCCTTGATAAGCAGAAGCAGAAAGTAAAGGACAAAATAATTTGGACTTTTAAACTTATTGAAACGATACAACAAGTGCCAGAAGATTATTTAAAACACTTGAAAGGCACAGATGGACTTTATGAAATTCGAGTTCAGCATGGGAGCGACATATTTCGCATTTTCTGTTTTTTTGACTCAGGGAAACTTGTTGTATTAGCAAATGGTTTTCAAAAAAAGACACAGAAAACGCCAAAATCAGAAATAGATAAAGCACTTAAAATAAAAAATGAATATGAAACAGAAAAGTAATTTAAAATCCCTCGACCAATTTGTGGACGAGCAATATGGGAAAAAAGGAACATCTAAACGCAACAAGTTTGAGAAGGGCTACGAATCATTTAAACTTGGTTTTCTTCTTCAACAAGCTCGACTTGACAAAGGACTTACACAAGAAGAACTTGCCGAAAAATGTGGAACTAATAAAGGTTACATTTCAAAGATTGAGAACAACATTAAAGAAGTTCGTATTTCGACACTTCAAAAAATTGTTGAACTTGGTTTAGGTGGACACTTAGAGTTTTCAATCAAACTTTGACAACTTGTCGACTGAAAGAAAAACCGCATATAACAATGTATATAAAAAATAGGCGGTTTAGTCGGAACTTGTCAATAAAAATGAGACAAAAAAACATTTTAATTACGCAACATCTTTGCCAACGCCGACCTTAAATCTTTATTTCTAAAACCACAAAATACAATCTACCCGGAATTGCTGGTGAATGAATCGCTGACTATAGTATTGGAAATAATATTTTTGTTTTTTATGTCAAAATATTCGTTTTTTTTACTGAACGCTGAAAGCTAACTCAGTGTTTACAATTTTTAATTTTACATTGTGCATTGTACATTGTACATTTTTAATTGCGGCTTGCCGCGCTCTGTTTCACTGTTATAGCAGTAAATAGTTAAAGAACACTCCGCGTTCCTGACTTTTTCCCTCAAAACATATTTTTTTACTGCTATAGCAAGAATTTTCTTGACATTATCGTCATCTATAGATATTTTAAACTTGAAACTAAAATATTTACTGCCATAACGGTATAGAATGATCTCGAAACATATTGGAAAAATAATTCTCGCACATCGAAAAAAGAGCAATTTAACTCAGAAACAATTAGCCGATTTAGCCGGAGTTGGAAAGACTGTTGTTTTCGATTTGGAAAAAGGAAAAGCAACTGTTCAATTAAATTCTTTACTTAAAATTTTATCCGCACTCAATATAAAATTAGAACTAACAAGTCCTTTGATGCATTTGATGGAGGAGTTTGATGAAGAAAGCTAAGGTTTTCAATTTCGGAAATTATACAGGTGAATTAACGGAAATTGAAAAAGGGAAAAAGTATCAATTCAATTATAGTGATGAATATAATGGTTCGCCAATTTCCTTAACGCTTCCAATCAATCAACGAGAATATGCGTTTGATGAATTTCCTCCATTCTTCGAGGGATTGTTACCTGAAGGGATTCAACTTGATGCCTTGCTTAGAAAGACAAAGATAGATCGTAATGATTTTTTTTCTATTCTAATTATAACAGGGAAGGATTTGGTTGGCTCGGTAACAGTGGAGAAGGCTGAATGAATATTTGCCCGATCACATTTCAATTTTGCGGTGATAATAAATATTCTGAGAAAGGTTTAAAACTTCTCTCAAGAAATTTAATCCGTTTAAAAGACTTACCGTTCACTCAGGCAGAACAATTAAAAGAAGTTGCCATTAGAGCAGATAAAATGTCAATTCAAGGAGTGCAGCCAAAACTTAGCGCTAAGCTGAACGCAAAAGACGAGATTTTTAATGTTGTCGATAGAGGCGGTGAATACATTCTAAAACCACAAAATATTTTCTATCCCGAATTACCTGAGAATGAATCACTCACTATGAAACTAGCAGAGTTAATAGAAATTGAAGTTCCATTGAGTGGAATGGTCTATTCTTCTGACGGAAAATTTACTTACTTTATTAAAAGATTTGATAGATATGGAAGAAACAAAAAATTATCTGTGGAAGATTTTGCGCAACTTGCCGGCAAAAGCAGGGACACGAAATATGATTACAGTATGGAAAAACTTGTAACCCTGATTGATGCTTTTTGCACATTCCCGGCGATCGAAAAAGTAAAGTTGTTTCGATTGATAATTTTTAATTTTCTCATCGGTAATGAAGACATGCATTTAAAAAATTTTTCTCTTATAACTCGTGATGGCAAAGTGGAACTTTCACCTGCTTATGATTTATTAAATACAACTATCGTTGTTCCCAAATCTCAGGAAGAAATTGCTTTACCGTTAACAGGGAAGAAAAGAAATTTGAGTGCGAAAATTTTAATAAATTATTTTGCAACAGAAGTATTGAAATTAAACGCTACAATAATTTCGCAAGTGCTCAATAAAATTATAGGAGTGCAGAGCAAATGGGAAGAATTGATAGAGGTTAGTTTTCTTTCTAATGAAATGAAAGAACAATATTCCGGGTTGATAAACAAAAGAAAAAACGTTCTTCAAATATTACGTTAAATAATAACGCGGCAAGCCGCAATTTTGAATCCGTTAGCTAACGGATGAATTAAACGCAAAGGAATTTATTTAATTTATCATTGAAAATCAGTACTTCCCGATTAACCTTAGTAACAACACTTGCCGTAGTAAATGCAACCTTATTCCCTTATTTTGGGAATAATAAGCTAATAAGGTTGAAAATGTTTACCTCTGCCTATGTTACTAAGGTTAAGAATGTAATTTATCGTTTTACATTTTTATACAGATTTTGATTATTCCAATTTTTGAAAAGAGCTCTATTTTATTGCTTACAATTAATTGTATTTATTTTACTTATAACCGACAGTAGTGATTTAAAATATCTTGACATCAAAAATCCGCTGGCTAACGATGAATTTTAAATGAAACGCGATCCCGCTTGCGGGATAAAAGTCAATACTATAAGTAAACAGCTTGGCTAATCAAACTGCGGGAGAACGCAATCTTTTGAAGAGGCTGCAAAATCAAAGTTTGCCTATCCCGGGAAATAGGAATTGAGATAAAAAGAATTTCCGTTTGGGAATGAACTTATGGGTATCTCTAAAATCTCAAAATTCTAGACTGGGATTGCTTCATTCGAGGACTCATTCGCAATGACACTTTGTTATTAGAGATGCCCTTATAATAATTTTACTAAAATAATTAACTTAAAATTACAGTTATGAATTACAAATTAAATAAAAGCGAAGTATTATATAGAGGGAAAGTATTTGATCTTCAAATAGATGAAATAACTTATGACAGCGGAAATAACGGGATAAGAGAGATTGCAGTCCATGCCGGAGGAGCAGTTATTGTCCCGATAACAAATGAGGGCAAAATTGTTCTCGTAAAACAATTCCGTTATCCATTTCAGAAGTATATGCTTGAAATGCCAGCCGGAAAACTTAATAAAGGAGAAGACCCTTATTTATGCGCTGTAAGAGAACTTGAAGAAGAAACTGGCTATAAAGCAGATAAAGTTGAAAAGCTCGGCGCAATTGCAACTACGCCGGGCTTTTGTACGGAGATACTTCACCTTTACATCGCAACCGGATTAACGCCGGGCAGGCACAACAGAGAAGAGGGCGAGTTAACAATGGAAGTTTATGAGTATTCTTTTGAAGACGTAGAACGATTGATTTCCGAAGGTGAATTATACGATGCAAAATCAATTTGCGCATTCTATATGGCATACAACAAACTGAGGAATTGATAATCCGTTTAAGATCATCTTTGATAATACAAACCAAAAAAGCTAAATTAGCCCACATCAATTTATTTTAGGTTTATGCTAAAGTCCTTAGAGGTTAAAGATTATGCTCTTATCGAACATATCAATGTTCAGTTTGAGCGTGGGTTGAATATTATTACCGGCGAAACAGGCGCAGGCAAATCAATTTTAGTTGATGCGATGGGTCTGCTGCTTGGTGAGCGCGCTTCAACCGAAGTAGTTAGGAAAGGCGCAGCAAAATCGGTTGTGGAAGGAATATTTGAAGCAGAAACAAACAACAAAGTAGAAGCTCTTCTTAAAGAAAATGAAATTGAATTTTTCCCGGAATTAATTGTTCGGAGAGAGATTTCGCTTAAAGGCGCCAACCGTTGTTTTATAAACGATACTCCCGTTCCTCTCACATTAGTAAAAGATATTGGAAATTATTTAGTTGACCTTCACGGACAGCACGAGCATCAATCGCTTCTGCGTACAGAGATGCATATTGAATTTCTTGATGAATTTGGCGGTATCGAAAATCTTCTAAACGAATATCGAAAATATTATTCCCAACTAAACAGCAAATTAAAAAAGTTAAAAGAGCTTAAAGAAAAAGAGCATTCGCTCAAAGAGAAAAAAGAAATTTATTCATTCCAAATAAAAGAGATTGACGCCGTATCGCCCGAAGTAGGCGAGGAAGAGAGATTAGGTGAAGAACTAAATATTTTAGAAAATTCCGAAAAGCTGCTCGAATCAACCTCAAATATTTACCGGACTCTTTATGAGTCGGAGGGTTCTGTTTATGATGCTCTCGTTAAAATTAATAATGAATTGGAGAATCTTCTTCAGATAGATAAATCATTCACTGAATCTGCAAGCGAATGTAAATCGGCGCTGGCATTGCTGAATGATGTTTCGGAATTCATACGCAGCTACAATTCCAAAATTGATCTCGACCCGAAGCATCTTGAAAGTTTGCGCGAAAGACTTGGAATACTAAGTCTTCTAAAAAAGAAATACGGCGGTTCGATAATTAGAATTATTGAGCATAGAAAAAAGATAGGCGAGGAATATGAACTTGCTGAAAATTTTTCAGACAATATAAATAAAATTGAAGATGAAATTTCTCAATTGCGGATAGCGTGCGGTTTCACGGCGGAAAGAATTTCACAAAAAAGGAAACAAACTTCCGCCAATGTTTCCGGAGAAGTAAAAAGTGTGCTGGCTCATCTCGGTATACCCGATGCGCTATTCGAAGTTAAAATTGTAAACGTCCCGGCTGATATTAAAGAAAAAAATTACATCACTGTAAATGAAAAACCTTATTGCTATAACATTAATGGATACGATGAAGTTGAGTTTTTTATATCGACAAATATTGGCGAGGAAACTAAGCCGCTTGCAAAAGTTGCTTCGGGCGGAGAGATTTCGAGAATTATGCTTGCCTTAAAATCTATACTCGCAAAAAATGATAAACTTCCCCTTTTAATTTTTGATGAAATAGATACAGGCGTAAGCGGACGTGTTGCGCAAAAAGTAGGTCATGCTTTACTGGCACTCGCATCATATCACCAAATAATTGCAATAACTCATCTGCCTCAAATTGCCGGACTGGCGGATATTCATTTTCTGGTTGAGAAAAGAGCAATTGCTGATAGAGTTGTTAGCAGTATTAGAAAATTGCCGGATGGTGAACGCGTACGGGAAATAGCTAAGCTGATGAGCGGTGAAGAAGTTACTGAAGCAAGTTTAGTTGGCGCACGGGAATTAATGAATGCAAAATAATTTTGTCTCTGTCAGCCGACTTTAATTCTCCACCGAATGTCGTTTGTAAGAGATTCCCAAATGTCATCCCTAAAAAAAATCTATTCTTTGCATAAATGGATAGATAATCATGGCATTGAGTTTGAAGCACTAAAACAAATCCATAAATAAATTAGGTTATATATGAAAAATCCAATACGGAGTCTCTTGTTCTTTCTATTTGCTATTACTTCATGGGGAAGTTTATTTGCCCAGGATAATGACCTTGGTAAACTGTTCTCTAAAATGTCGCAGGATGCTGTAGGCGCTTATTCTAAGCCGATAATATCGGGCTTCGGTTCAAACTTGAATTCCGGATGGGTATCTAAAGTTCCTTCCGCTTCAAAATTTGATTTCCACATTGATATAAAATTTCTTGGCATGGCGTCATTTTTTGGAGATGCAGATAAATCATTCAGCACAACCGGGCAGTTCCATTTTACATCCGGGCAGGCTGATCAGGTATTAGCCGCTTCCGGTATAAATTCTTCTAACATCAATTAATACAATTATAAAAACGCACTTCTCAATACTGATTGGACGGTTAATATGAATGGTCCAACAATACTTGGCAAGGGAGACGAATTATTGCAGGTGGATTTTTTGGGCGCCAATATTAACGGGCAGCAAATTAATGCCACAAGCTTTAAGGTTGACGGTGTGAGCGGTTTCTTAAAAGATCTTTCTCTTCTGCCATTGGCTGCATTTCAAATTTCCGGCGGAACTTTTTATGGTACGGATGTGTCGGTAAGATTTTTACCGAGCATTGCATTGGGAGATCTTGGCAAATTCAGTTTCTTCGGAATTGGTTTTATTCATAACCCCGGTGTATGGTTAAAGGACCCTCTGCCATTAGATGTTGGCGTGGGATACTTTACACAAACTATGAGCGTTGGAGATATTTTTTCCAGCACGGCAAATCAATTCGGACTTTATGCAAGTAAAACTTTCGGCGCTGTTGTATCGGTTACTCCGTACGCAGGTTTAACTTACGAAACTTCAACAACAACCCTTAAATATGCTTACGAGTATGATACTCAAGCCGGTCCGCAAAAAGCAAATTTTGAGTTCGATCTTAAAGGAAACAACGGTGTTGGTTTTACTATTGGCGCCGCACTCAATTTGGTTATAGTTGACCTCACTATCGACTATAAACTTGCAGCAACCAAAACAGTAAGCGCAGGTTTAGTTTTTGGTTTTTAGTGTCTCTCGGGAACGGAAGAGAATGTGATATTATTTTAGGGCATCTCTAAAAACAAAGTGTCATTGCGAATGAGTCCTCGAATGAAGCAATCCCAGTCTAGAATTTTGAGATTTTAGAGATGCCCTTTAGTGACTGATTGAATGATAAACTGATAACTCTTCCGTCCCGCTTTATTTTGGGGGGTATTTGGAAACCGCATCACAGTATAAAAGCGGATGAATGAACTCATCCGCTTTTTTTAGTTCGCTGTTGCAATAAAAATATTTTTTTTATTTTGCACTCCAACTAAAACAAAATAAAGATGAAAAAAGATTCAGCCTTATATCTACATATTCCTTTCTGCGAGCATAAATGTATTTACTGCGATTTCTATAGTATTATAACTTCAGATAATATAGTTCCTTTCCTTAATGCGATTCAAAAAGAAGTTGCATACTATTCAAATATTTATTCTGAGGGGAGGCGATTTTCCTCAATATTTTTTGGCGGTGGAACTCCTTCGCTTCTTGAACCAAAACAAATACAAATAATAATTCAATCATTAAAAAATAATTTTGATGTTGATAGCGATGCCGAAATTACGCTTGAGACAAATCCGGGAACCGTTGATGTCAAAAAACTGAAAGAGCTTAATCAAATCGGGATCCATCGCTTATCAATCGGCATTCAATCATTTCACGAGGATGATTTGAAATTTTTAACCCGCATCCATAATAGTAAAACAGCGATAGAAACAACTTACAATGCTGCGGAAGCAGGTTTTGGTAATATTAATATTGATTTAATTTTTAATCTTCCGGGACAGACAAAAGAACGGTGGCTGCAAAATTTAGAGCAGGCAGTTAAACTGCCTGTCACTCATATTTCTGCTTATAGTTTAATTCTTGAAAGGGGAACGATATTAAACAAGATGGTACTCGACGGCAAAGTCAAAATTCGGGATGAAGACTATGACGCCGAACTATATGAACTAACAATTGATTTTTTAGTTCAGCACGGGTTTGCCCAATACGAGGTTTCAAATTTTGCTAAACCGGGGTATGAATGCAGGCATAACAATGCATACTGGCATTATCATGATTATTTAAGCTTCGGACCCTCAGCGCATTCTTTTGCAGATGATAAACGGTGGTGGAATTTTTCGAGTCTTAAAAAATATATTTTTGAAATTGAAAAAAACCATCAAGCCAAAGCCAACATTGAAGAAATAAGTAAAGAACAAAAATTTGATGAATACGTAATGCTGGCACTTCGAAGCAGCGGTATTAAAATAGCTGAGCTAAAATTTTTTTTTGGAGATAAGTGGTTAAAAGAAAAAAATGATTATATTAAAATATTGGCGGATGAAAATTATCTTACATTTGATTCAGAAAAAGTAAAACTGACAAAAAGGGGTTATGCTGTTTGTGACGAAATACTTGCTAAGATACTTTAACTGCGCCCTCTGTTTTTAGAATAATAATTTTGGTTGTCATGTTCAAATTAAAAATCCACTGGCAAATTTTAATTGCGCTAATCCTATCCGTTCCGTTCGGCTTTTTCTTTCCTCAATATGTTGATTACGTTTCGTGGCTTGGCGATCTATTTCTACGTGCCTTAAAAATGATAATTGTTCCACTGATACTTACTTCTATAGTTTCCGGCGTAACAAATATCGGCGATGCTCAAAATCTTGGCAAGCTTGGCTTAAAAACTATTTTATATTATTTATCCACCAGCCTTGCCGCTATTTTGGTTGGCTTAACGCTTGTAAATCTTCTGCAGCCCGGAGTTGGAGCCGATCTGAATTTTAATAAAAATGTTGAAGAGTTCGGTTTGGTCTCTGATACACTCGGCAACGTACTTCTTCGAATGATACCTGCAAATATTTTTGAAGCGCTTGTTTCTGCAGATATGCTTGCAATAATTTTCTTCTCAATACTTCTTGGATTTTTTATCACAAAAATCGCAGACGAGTATAAAACTCCCTTAATAAATTTGTTTAACTCCGGCTTCGAAGTTATGATGAAGTTAACTTCATTCATCATAAAATTTACCCCTCTCGGAATATTTGGAATTGTAGCGGTTGTTGTTGCAGAAAATAGAGACTCGCTGCCGGAGATTGCTGGAAGATTGTCGGTTTATATGGCGGCAGTTCTTTTGGGTTTAATATTTCATGCATTTATAACCCTTCCTTTGTTTCTACGCATTGTGGGAAAAGTTAATCCGCTTGCGCATTTTAAAGCAATGACCGCGCCTTTACTTACTGCTTTTTCAACATCGTCTTCATCAGCCACCCTCCCTTTAACGCTTGAAGCTGTTGAACATTACAGCGGTGTTTCAAATAAAATTACAAGTTTTGTTCTTCCTTTGGGGGCAACAGTTAATATGGACGGTACGGCGTTGTACGAATGTGTTGCCGCGATGTTTATCGCTCAGGCTTACGGTATTGAACTTTCATTCATTCAGCAGGCAGTAGTTGTCTTTACCGCTTTGCTTGCATCAATCGGGGCGGCAGGTATTCCGATGGCGGGACTTGTAATGATAACAGTTATTTTATCAGCAGTTGGTCTTCCTCTTGAAGGCGTGGGATTAATTCTTGCTGTCGATAGAATACTCGATATGTGCCGCACAACCGTAAATGTTTGGAGCGATTCGTGCGGCGCTGCAATTATAGCTAAAACCGAAGGTGAGCAGCTTCTTGTAGACATAAAATAATTTTTTCTGAAGGACTTTATTCCATCAAATTAGTTTATTTTAAACACCGATAATCGCTAACTTTATTTATAAGGCTTGTTTTATGAGGCATCTATTTTCTATTTTATTTTTTATGACGCTTACTTTTTCCTCGTTAGCTCAAAATTATAAAGAGGTAAAAATTTACCTGAATGATCCTAAAGATATTGAAACGCTAATAAATGCAGGTTTGCAAATTGACCACTTTTCTGCAACGAAAGACAACGCAATTCAGGTATTTGTTTCTGACGAAGAATTTGATGCTCTTAAACAAACAGGTTTTCAATATGATATTTTAATTGATGACTGGTTCGGCTATTACGAAAGACTTCCGAAACTTAGTGAAAGTGAAATAAACTCAAGTTTGTTAGAAAGCAAAACAAATTATAATGTTACCGGTTTCGGATACGGTTCAATGGGAGGATATTATACTTACGCCGAGGCGATTGCTAATCTCGATTCCATGATTGCTCATTATCCAAATATCATTTCGCAGAAATATTCCATCGGAACAAGCCATGAGGGAAGAACAATCTGGGCAGTTAAAATTTCCGACAACCCAAATATTAACGAAGAAGAACCTGCAACAGGGTTTGATGCACTCGTACACGCACGCGAGCCGCAATCAATGGCTACACTAATGTACTTCATGTGGTACCTGCTCGAAAATTACGGAACAGATCCCGCGGCAACCTACCTTGTAAATAATAGAGAAATTTATTGTGTGCCGATTTTTAATCCCGATGGGTACGAATATAACAAAACCACAAATCCTGGCGGCGGCGGAATGTGGCGCAAAAACCGGCGCAACAACAGCGGCTCTTACGGCGTTGACTTAAACCGTAACTTCGGATATATGTGGGGCTATGATAACAATGGTTCTAGCCCGACTCCTTCAAGTGAAACATACCGCGGACCATTTGCTTTTTCTGAACCCGAAGCACAGGCAGTTAGAGATCATATTATCGGTAAAGGAATTCAAACTTATTTTAATATGCATTCCTATCAGGATGCTATTTTATTTCCGTGGGGATATATTGATGCGTACACTCCCGACTCAGTAACCTATAGAGAGTTTGCTTCCGATATGGCGGCACTAAACGGTTATTCTTATGGTAATAGTTCTGATATTCTTGGTTATCCTAGTAATGGAAGTGTAAGAGACTGGTTGTACGGCGAGCAAGTTGTTAAAAATAAAATTTTTGGTTACACAATAGAAATAGGTAATTATTCTGACAATTTTTGGCCGCCGCAAAGTAGAATATTCCCGATTGCACAGCAAAATGTTCCCGTAAATTTGTACCAGGCATGGGTAGCAGGTGAATATGTTGCATTACAAAATCCGAATTTTCAACAGCAGTATTTTAACCCAGGTGATAATGTAGAACTGCTCCCTTCATTCCGGAATAAAGGGTTATCTCCGGCTTATAATTTGAATATAGATCTATCATCGCTAAGCCAGTATGCAGCCGTAGTGAACGGCATGGTTGTTTTTGATTCGCTCGCCGCAAGAAGTTCTGTGCAGGTTACAACGCCTTTTACAATTGCAGTTTCTGAATCTGCGCCGGTTGAAGAAAAAATTAAACTACTTGTAACTACTTCAACAAGCGGCGTAACAATGTCGACGGATACTGTTAGTTTCATAATTGGAGTGCCGACATATATGTTTATTGACACTACAAATAATCCACTGACTCATTGGACAATAACTGCAACGCCTTCAACGCCCAGATGGGAAGCTACAACAACTTCGTTCCATTCATCACCAAATAGTTACACTGACAGTAAAACAGGTAATTATTCTGCAAGCGCAACAGTAACAATGTCCTTGACAAATCCGGTGAATCTATCTTCATACTCAAACCCGAAATTAACATTTTGGACTAAGTATGAAATTGAAAGCAACTGGGATTACGGGCAGGTTGAGATAAGCACGAACAACGGTTCAACATGGTCTCCGCTTCAGGGTTTATATACAGAACCAGGACAGGGATCATTTCAACCAGGCGGAGAGCCTTTATATGACGGTACAAGATCATCATGGGTGCAGGAAGAAATAAATCTTGAAAACTACTTAAGCAGCCAGGTGAAATTAAAATTTGAATTGAAATCCGACGGTTCGATTCATAAAGACGGTTGGTATGTTGATGATATTGGAATAATGGTTTACACAATTGTGCCGGTTGAACTGCGTTCATTCACTGCAGAGATAAAAGATAACACAATTATTTTAAACTGGCAGACAATAACTGAACTGAACAACTCCGGATTCGATATTGAAAAACTTTCTTCAGACGGTTGGAAGAAGATTGGCTTTGTTAAAGGCAACGGCAGCACAACAGGGCAGCAGAGTTATTCTTTTCTTGATGAAAATGTTATAGCTGGGAAACAAAGTTATAGATTAAAACAGATTGATTACGATGGCACATACCGCATTTATGGGCCCGTTGAAGTTGATTACACCGGCGTATTAACCTATGAACTTGAGCAGAATTATCCCAACCCATTCAACCCGGTAACAACCATCCATTACCAGTTGCCGGCAGACGGAATGGTTACTATAAAGGTTTATGATATTATCGGCAGAGAAGTAAAAACGCTCGTTAACGATTTCAAAACAAAAGGACGTTACGAGATAAACTTTGACGCAAGTGGATTAAGCAGCGGCATCTATATTTACCAAATAATAAGCGGGAGTTATAAGGCTTTGAGGAAGATGTTGTTAACTAAATGATTAGCTCCAATGTGAGGTTCATATGTTAAAAATAAAATATATTATTGTCTGTCTATTATTTATTACATCCATTTTGTATGCACAATTTCCTCCGGCAATTGAGCAATGGAGTGTACCGGTTAGAATTGATTCATTTTCAATCCTTGCCAGGTATGAAGCTGAAGCATGTTTTAATGATCGAATGGATTCAGTTTATTTTTTCAGAAAAAATGGTATAAGTTTCTCAACTCTTATCGATTCTGTTTGGAGTTCGCCTTTAAAATTAAATTCCAATATAAATAATGGGCAACCAATTCGCAGACCTTCTATTAGCCGTGACGGCAAGAGGTTATATTTTAGCAGATGGGGCGGTTACGGCTCATGGGACCTCTGGTATAGTGAGTGGAGCAATAGTAATCAACATTGGGGTCCTTCAATCAATTTAGGACCCCAGATAAATTCTCCAAGCATTGAATATTATGCTCTTGAAATAAGCCCAGATACTTTGTATACAATAGATTCGAGATGGGGCGCAGGCGGTGTTTGTATTTTTATTAAAGATTCAATAAATAATACATGGCAGATAGTTGATAGTTCAAACTATAATCATCCTTTCGGATATGGCGATACAAGAGGAGTATCAATAACAGGTAACAGAAAGAAGGCATACTTTAGTAAGTACGTTTTTGGTCCACCGGACACACTTCAGTCAGAGTTATTTGTAACTTACCGGGATACAATACTGAATAGATGGGGTGCAACCTATAAACTAAATATCAATTCAACTGCATTCCAGCCAACCGGTTCGTTCGGATACATCGGCGGCTGGGACGAATATCCATGGATCTCACCCAATGGT
>MNYQ01000222.1 GCA_001873185.1 Ignavibacteria bacterium CG2_30_36_16
AAGAGGTTTTTTCTCGGTTCGGTGATGTAGAACTTCACCATGGCAGAAGTATAACTAACAGTATTTGTAAGGACGCTGACATTTTAATAACGCGGTCAATAACCGATGTGAATGAATCTTTGTTGGAAAACGCTAAGGTAAAGTTTGTCGGCACGGCAACAATCGGAACCGATCACATTGATTTAAATTATTTAAACAAAAAAGGGATTACTTTTTCGAGCGCCGCAGGCTGTAATGCAGATGCTGTGACAGAGTATGTTTTTACTTCGTTGTTTTATTTGCTCGTTAAATATGAACTGAAAATTAAAAATTTAACTCTCGGAATAGTAGGCTGCGGGAATATTGGCAGCAGAGTTGCAAGACTTGCGGAAGCTGCCGGATTTAATGTGCTTGTGAATGATCCCCCATTAAAGAGACAAACCGGAGACAATAAATTTTTAGAACTCGCAGATGTACTTAAAGCAGATATAATTACTTTTCACGTACCTTTAAATATGGGCGGCATAGATAACACATATCATCTTATAGACGAAGTTAAATTAAAGCGCATTAAAGACGGCGCTGTAATAATTAACTCATCACGCGGCGCTGTAATTGATAATGCGGCTTTGAATAAATTAATCCCTCAAAAAAAATTTATTACTTCGCTTGATGTCTGGGAAAACGAACCGAACTTAAATAGTGACTTATTAAAACTTGTCGAACTCGGCACACCTCACATCGCGGGCTATTCTTATGAAGGAAAGGTTAACGGCACAAAAATGATTTACGATTCGCTTTGTAAATTTCTTGGCGCTGAGAATACGTGGAAACCGTCTCTTCCAAAAGTAGAAGATAATTTGTTGTTCGCAGATAACTCAACGCCGTTAGAAAACATAATTAATAAAATTTTCAGCAGTGTTTATAAAATAAAAAACGATGATGCTCTTTTTCGCCGGATTATAAACATGCCAAAAGAAAAGCGTGCGGTCTATTTTGAAAGTCTTAGAAAAGAATACAAATTGAGAAGGGAATTCCCGAACTATATAATTGCGCTAAAAGAAACAAATGATCAATTAGAATATGTTTTGGATGCTTTTAGATTTAATATTAAAAAGAACACATAGCGCGGCAATTTCGTTGGCTATCGGAGTGACCAATCGAATTACTAATTGATAAGCATGCAACCATTCGTTTTCATGCGTTCTTGCAGTTTAAATTTTATAAAATACTCAACTCCATCTTGCGTTTTCTACTCACTGCCGAACTTTTTTTAATATATTTTGAATTCTACCGGCACAACAACTTGCGCTTTTATTTTTTTTCCTTTCTGAATTGCGGGCTTAAATTTTGTGTAATAAACAGCCGTCTTGGCAGAATCATCGCAGCCGTAACCAATGCCTTCATCGATTTCTACTTTTGTTACTTCGCCCCACTCATCAACAAAAGCCCTAACTTTAACTATCCCTTGAATATTTTTATCTCTTGCATCTTTGGGATAGATAAGTTTTTTATAAATAATAGCCATTCCTCCTGCGGGTCTCGGCATCACTTCGGCGCTTAAATAATATGCCGGATCGTCTTCATCATCATCATCCTTTAGTGCAGGCGGCAGTTCCAGTTCTTCGTTTGATTTTTTTACAGCTTTCTGCTGCTGCACTGCAACAACTGTCGTTGGTTTGGGTGTTTCTTTCTCCGGAATTTCTTTTTTTACATAGATTGGTGTTTCATCAACTTCAAGTTTTCCGTTGACGAAAAAAATATCTTTCACATAAACGCCTTCTTCACTGAAAATAGAAGTTGGACCCTCACGCTTTCCGTTCTCTATGTTAAACAGCTCAAATATTTTTCCTTCCGGCGTGTACCTTTTTACTATCCCGTCAATTCTACCGTTAAGATAATTTATCTCTTCTTTCAAATATCCGTTTTCGTAATAAAATTTTGCTTCGCCTGTCCGAACCCCCTGCACATAATTTATTTCCGACTCAACTTTGTTGTTGTCATAATAAGTTTTTACAAGCCCATTTTGAGCTATAACCTGAGCGCTAAAAAGAAAGATAAATAGTAAAGATCGCATAAATATAGTTTTGTTTTCGATGTGATAAGATAATATTTAATCGCGAATGATGAGAGGCATTAATATAGAAATGGCAAACACTAAAACCGCCAATCCAACGAAAACATATCCAACCACAGCATCATACTGAAGTAAATTTATTTCGCCGAGAAGATAATGCCAATCGTGGTAAACTTTGTTGCCGCCAAGAAGCGGTAGTTTTCGCGCCTGCGCATCCGCTGCATAGACAGAAATATTGATCATGTTTTGCCCGAGGAACAATAGCGATAGCTGAATACCGGTGCGATAATAATTTTTAAAGAAGTACCAGATGAATAATAGCGGCAGCATTATCTGCATTAATGTGCCGCCGAGTGTATAAATAAATTTCCCGAAAAAGCTGAAAAAGAAATGACCCGCCTCGTGAATGACAAGATCGAAATTGTCAATCAGCCCGTATTCACCCCGGTTAGCAAGCAGGTAAATGACAACAGGGATGATGAGAATAGAAACGAACCATCGTTTAATAAAATTAAATCGATCAATCGGGCGTGCGTCAATTTCCATTTTAATCATAAAATTTTTTCCTTTTGTGCGGCGCTTTTCTGCATTCATTCGAACAGCAGTAATCCTTTTCTGTTTTGCACTTGTGGCAGCAGACAATCAGTTTGTTGCACTCCAATTTTTGATGACTAATATAATAAGAAGTGGGCTTACCGCAAAAGCTGCATGAGGAAACATATTTTAATTCTTTTTGAATTTGTATAACCTACTCTGTTCTCACCGGGAATAAGAAATTTTAAATGAAGAATTCACCTCACGCAACCGATGCATTCTTTTAACAGGACTTTGTGTCGCTGTGGCTTTTCCCAAAATAATTAGCTTTACCGCCGAGCCTCAAAGACATCAGAAAATTACAGGCGTGCGTGATGAAGTTGAAACATAGATTGTGTTCACTTCGAAATTCATTATTCCTTGTTTACCCCGTTGAATAAACTTTTAGAAAATATCACCAATCACAAAAAAAGTTATCCAACGGGGTAAATTATTCGATATTCATCTATCGTTAATCTCCGTTAACTAACTGACTAACAGATTAGTATTAACGGTTCTCTCAGAGCTTCTTTTGCCACTGAAAAAGTATACATCTTAAAAACAAATACGTTCATTCGTTCTGTCAATTATTATTTCACTTGCTTCTAAATTTTCTGCTGACGCTAATGGTTCTTATTTCGTTACGCCCGTTAAATAGATAAAAT
>MNYQ01000141.1 GCA_001873185.1 Ignavibacteria bacterium CG2_30_36_16
GCGGAGTAGGCTGCGAGGCAATCCAAATATTTTTTTCCGTCAACATCGTAAACCCAAACGCCTTCGCCTTTGTGCAGCACTACATCAAGAGGATGATAGTTGTGTGCGCCATATTTTTCTTCAATTTGAATAAATTCTTTGGTAGTCATAGTAATCCTAATTTTTATTTATAATTCCTTCTGAAATTTATCAAATAAAGAGAGATTAAAAAAATTTGTTATCTTTGATAGTGAGCGTCACATTTAATATTAAGGGTAAGGCTAATTTCATTTAGCTTTGCAGCCTAAAGGTTTATTTTTATAAGTGTATGATAGAAATAAAAACAAATATAATTGAGTTAAGAACTAAAGGTGATACCGAGGTTATCGATATTACAGTTGAAGTTCAAGAATTGCTTACCGACGCAAAGTTTGCTGAAGGAAGCGTATTAATTTTTACGCCCGGTTCTACTGCCGGAATAACAACAATTGAATTTGAGCCGGGACTTCAGAAAGACTATCCTGCTTTTTTTGAAAAAATAATTCCATCCAACCAACAATATA
This sequence comes from Ignavibacteria bacterium CG2_30_36_16, assembly GCA_001873185.1. GTDB lineage: Bacteria > Bacteroidota > Ignavibacteria > Ignavibacteriales > Ignavibacteriaceae > CG2-30-36-16. The sequence goes on from MNYQ01000141.1 coordinate 543, forward strand.
AACATAACGATACCTGGCATGACGGCAACGGACATTCGCATGTGCGCGCATCTCTACAGGGCGCTTCTATTACGGTTCCCTTTATTGATGGCAGGCTAATCCTCGGCACATGGCAGCAGATTATTTTAATTGATTTTGATACTCATCCCCGTACACGAAAAGTAGTTGTTCAATTTACCGGAAAGAAAAAATAATTAATGACAAAAAAAATATTTATACTGTTTATAATTCTACCGCTCACATTAATTTTATCGTGGGGCAGAGAGGGACATTTTTTAATTGCGCGTTATGCAGTTCAAAATCTTCCCAAAGAGATGGAATATTTTAAACAATGGGAAGACTACATAGTCAAACACTCAATTGATGCTGATAATAGAAAAGAAATTGACGGCGAAGATGTTAAGCATTTTATTGATATAGATTTTTATGAAGAATACTTCAGCGGAAGTGTAATCCATGATAAAAATCAATTGGTTAAAAAATATGGCGATAGCATAGTTAACTCAACAGGCGTTCTTCCCTGGGCTACAGTTACAACATACGATAATCTTGTGCAGGCTTTTAAAGAAAAAAACCGGGATAAAGTATTAATACTCGCTTCCGACCTTGCTCATTACGTTGCCGACGGTCATCAGCCGATGCACACAATATTAAATTATGATGGTCAGTTAAGCGGACAAAAAGGAATTCATAAACGTTATGAAACCGAAATGGTTGAGCGGTACAAAGATGAAATTGTTAATTCCGGTTTAAAAGATTCGCTTAATATTATAAGCAATCCGCTCGAATTTGTTTTTAATTATATTATAGAATCTAACTCATACGATCCCGTTATTTTTTCTGCAGATAATTTTGCTTATCAATATACAGGCAGCAGGAAAAGTGAAGATTATTACAAACTCCTCTGGTTTAAAACAAAACATGTAACATTTAACAGAATCAATGCTGCCTCAAATGCTCTATCAGTATTATACTACAGCGCATGGGCTAGCGCCGGCAAACCCAATTTGAAAGAAATTAATTAATTATTATAAAGATTGTGAAAAACGAAATGAAAACTACATATCTACTTTTTATTATTTCCCTTTTTACACAGTTAAGCTTTGGACAGGTAATAACCTGGCTGCCTAACTTCCCCACTGACAGTGATTCTATTACGGTTGTTTTTGATGCCGCGCAGGGAAGCGGCGGACTTGCTAATTACGCAGGCGATGTTTACGCTCATACCGGCGTTATTACAAATCTTAGTGCCAGCGGAAGTGATTGGAAATATGTAAAAACAAACTGGGGCGTTAATACGCCCGAAACTAAACTAACAAGAATTGGCACAAATCTTTACGAATTTAAAATTAAACCTTCGGTTAGAGCTTTTTACGCTGTGCCGCAAAGCGAAATTATATTACAAGTTGCTTTTGTTTTCCGCAGCGGAGTTCAGGTTAACGGGCAGTGGCTCGAAGGAAAAACTTCAACTAATGGAGATATTTTTCTTCCTTTATCGGTTGGAGGATTAAATGTAGCTATAATAAACCCTGTTGAGCGTCCGGTTATAAAAAATCTTAACGATACAATTATGGTAAATGTTGTTTCTGCCAATTCAAATAATCTTCAATTATATGTGGACGGAAGTATTGTTTCGCAAACTACTTCAAACTCTATTGAGTATTCAATTATTACAAATCAAACAGGTAAAAAATGGGTTAAGGCTGTAGCCACGGGAACCGGAGGGGCTGAAGTTGCTGACTCATTTTACTTTGTTGTTAATGCGCCGGTTGTCGTTCAAGCTCTTCCTCAAGGAAACCGCGACGGAATAAATTATAAATCTGCCACGCAGGTTGTGTTATCTATATACGCTCCCGAAAAAGATTACGTTTATGTTATAGGCGATTTTACCAATTGGGAGGTAGACCCCGCATACATGATGAAAAGAACTCCCGACCAATTCAGGTATTGGATTGAGATAAACAATCTTTCACCCGGCACAGAATACAGATTTCAATATCTTGTTGACGGCAACTTACCAATTGCCGATCCTTATTCTGAAAAAATTCTTGACCCATGGAACGATCAATATATCAGCAGCTCAACTTACCCAAATCTTATTAGTTACCCTGTTACTAAAACTTCTCAGATTGTTTCTGTTCTTCAAACCGGACAGACGGCATATAACTGGCAGGTAACTAATTTTCAAAAACCGGACAAATCTAAGCTTATTATTTATGAATTATTGATCCGGGATTTTCTTGCAACGCATGATTATAAAACTTTAAAAGATACGCTTGGATACTTAAAACTGCTCGGTGTGAACACAATCGAGCTTATGCCAATTATGGAGTTTGAAGGCAATGAAAGTTGGGGATACAATGTTATGTTTCATCTTGCGCCTGATAAATATTATGGACCCAAAAATGAACTAAAAAAATTTATTGATGAGTGCCATGCTCAGGGAATTGCAGTTATTCTCGATATGGTTCTTAACCATGCGTTTGGTAACTCGCCGTTGGTTAGATTATATTTTGATGCCGCTGCAGGCAAGCCAGCTTTAAATAGTCCATACTTTAACCGGGATCCGAAACACGATTACAATGTCGGTTACGATTTCAATCATGAAAGCGCAGCCACACAATATTTTGTAGACCGCGTAAACTCATTCTGGTTAAGCGAGTACAAATTCGACGGTTTCCGTTTCGACCTTTCAAAAGGATTTACACAGCGCAACAGCCTTGGCAACGTTAGTTATTGGGGGCAGTACGATCAATCAAGAATAAACATACTAAAAAGAATGGCAGATAAATTATGGGAAACAGATTCAACCGCTTACGTAATTCTCGAACACTTTGCAGACAACAGTGAAGAAGTTGTATTATCTAATTACGGAGCACTGCTCTGGGGCAATATGAATTACAATTATAACGAAGCAACAATGGGTTATAATAGTAATTCAAATTTAACATGGGGTTCTTATAAAGCCCGCGGCTGGCTTTATCCGCATCTTGTAACCTACATGGAAAGCCATGATGAAGAAAGATTGATGTTCAAAAATTTACAATATGGAAATTCGAGCGGAAGTTATAATATTAAAGATCTGCCCGTCGCTTTAAATCGTGTAAAACTTGCTTCTGCATTTTTCTTTACAATCCCCGGACCAAAAATGCTGTGGCAGTTTGGCGAGCTGGGATACGATGTCTCAATTAATGACCCATGCCGTGTTTGTAACAAACCAATTAAGTGGGAGTATTACAGCGATGTTAACCGGCGCAATCTTTATAAAGTAACACAGGCTTTAATAGACTTGAAGAAAAATTACGAAGCTTTTGAGACAACAGATTATACGCTTGACGTAACCGGCGCGGTTAAAAGAATAAATTTATATCATTCAACCATGGATGTTTCTGTAGTGGGTAACTTCGATGTTATAACAAAAACAGCTAATCCTAATTTCTCCAACACCGGCTGGTGGTATGATTTCTTCAGCGGTGATAGTTCAAACGTAACAAACACTACAGATCCTATTTCACTTGAACCGGGAGAGTTTCACATTTATTCCAACGTAAGATTGCCGGCGCCGGAACCTGGAATTTTACTTGATGTTGAAAACGAAAATTATACAAATATTGCAGTTCAAGATTATCTGCTTGAGCAGAACTATCCAAACCCATTTAATCCGACGACAAAAATTCGTTATACAATTCCTTTGGGAGAGACACACAGAGGTGCGTCTGTACAAAACGTCGTATTAAAAGTTTATGACGTCCTTGGCAACGAAGTGGTAACATTAGTTGATGAATTTAAACCTGCAGGAAATTATGAGGTTGAATTTAACGCCAATAGATTGGCGAGCGGTGTTTACTTCTATCGATTAACCTCCGGATCATTTTCTGATTCAAAAAAATTAATATTACTTAAATAGGAAAGTTTTCTAAACATTTAATCAAGTTGCTCAAAATAAATATTGTCATGTAGTTTAATAATGCTTCCGGTTCATCGGTTGATTCTCTGTTTTGATTTTAATTTGAATCATAGATTTGCTTACCAGATGGCACAGAGCAAGTAGTTGGCTGCAGGGCTAACAGACGACACAGCAGTAACATGATTGCAGATTTGAAAAAAGATAAAATGGAAAACGCCAGCCCGCAAAAGCAAGAGTTTGGCAGCCCATCCCTTCGCTGCCAAACACATGCTTTTTCCCCACGCACACGGATTAGAAAGATAATTTCGGATTTAAATTAAAAATAAAATTGTATTTTGCAGATTGATAACTGAATTAAAAATGAGATTAAAAGCATAAGATGAGTTTGTTTCAAAAATCGGTAGAAAAAAAATATTTAAACGAATTAGATTCAGTTCTGATTGAAAAGAAATACAAGGAATTTCAAGACTATTTTGGAAATCCCTCGATTCAAAAGAATATCAGAAATTCTAACGAGGAGCAATTTCAAGAGGGATTTTTACGTGAACTTTTCGTTTCGATTTTGGGATATACACTCAATCCACAACCAAATTTCAACCTGACAACTGAATTAAAAAACATTGCAAACAGCAAAAAGACCGATGGGGCGATTCTATTAAGGGGGCATGCCTCATTGACTAAACAAAACTCCTTAGAAGTAGCATTCCCTATTGCAGTTATTGAATTGAAAGGAACTGACACAACCGACTTAGATAAAATTGAATCACAGGCATTCGGGTACAAAAACCATCATCCGAAATGTGTTTATGTGATTACTTCAAACTTTGAAAAACTCCGTTTTTACATTCAAAATGCGGTTGACCATATCGATTTTGATTTGTTCAACTTGACCCAGGAGCAGTTTTCGCTAATGTGGCTTTGTTTGGCAAAAGACAACTTACTAAACGGATTGCCTCAAAAAATTAAGGAATCATCGCTTTTACAAGAAGAGAATATTACTAAAAAACTGTATGCCGATTACTCAAAATACCGTGAAGCGATTTACAACAACCTTGTAGAGAATAATCCCGAAACGGACAAACTCTTACTTTTCAAGAAAACACAGAAATTACTTGACCGTTTTCTGTTTATCTTTTTCGCTGAAGATAGATTGTTGCTGCCGCCAAATTCAATCAGCGAAATAGTAAAGCAATGGACAACCTTAAAAGAGGAATTAGACGAATATGTTCCATTATACGACCGGTTTAAAAAGTATTTCGGTTACATGAACACAGGTTACAAAGGTAAGAAATACGATATTTACGCATACAACGGCGGGCTGTTTGCACCCGATGAAATACTGGATAACATTTCGATTGACGATGATATTCTTCATAAACATACACTAACATTAAGCCGGTACGATTTTGAAACAGATGTTGATGTAAATATCCTTGGACATATTTTTGAACATTCGTTGGGCGAGATTGCGGCAATAGCCGCAACAATGGGACATGCCCCATTGACTACAGATACCCCACTGACAAATACGAGTAAACGCAAGAAAGACGGAATTTTCTATACACCCAAATACATTACTAAATATATTGTAGAAAATACCGTTGGTAAGCTTTGCGATGAAAAACGCAAAGAGTTTGGCATTGTAGATGAAGAATATGCCAAAGGTCGTAAAAACAGAAAAAAGGACACCATTACAGCCCTTGATAAAAAATTGACCGATTACAGAAATTGGTTATTAAGCTTAACAATACTCGACCCTGCTTGTGGTTCAGGAGCATTCTTAAATCAGGCATTAGACTTTTTAATTACCGAACACCGCAAAATTGATGATTTACGTGCGCAGCTTTTTGGAAGTGGTTTGGTTCTCTCCGACATCACAACCGACATTCTCGAAAAAAACATTTACGGTGTTGACCTAAACGAAGAATCGGTTGAAATTGCAAAACTCTCACTTTGGTTGCGAACCGCACAAAAAGGCAGAAAGCTAAACAAACTGAACAACAATATTAAATGTGGAAATTCGCTGATTGACGACCCCGAAGTCGCAGGTGAGAAAGCATTTAATTGGTATAAAGAATTCCCGAATGTTTTTAAGGAAAAGGAAAAGAAAATATGGCACGTTACAACGGCTACACATAATTCGCGATACTCGCAGCGGATGTTCGACAACCATATTGTAGTTGGCGAACCCTTATGGTTCGATAAGGAAGATGAAATAATAATAACCGAAACAGTAAGAGATATAGCCATAGAAGATAAGCTGAATGTTCTGGAATATAATATCTGCGGCGACCACATGCATATTCTGCTGGTGTGTGAAGAAGAAGAATTACCGAAAATAGTAGGAAAACTAAAATCGGTAAGTGCGAAAATACGAAATAGAAAGCGGGGCTATACTGCCGAAGCTATCGGCGCGGCAGTAACAAGGGGGCATGCCGCAAATGGCGACCGCTCACGCACTTCCGAAAGCGGTATCGGCGCGGCAGTAACAAGGGGGCATGCCGCAAATGGCGACCGCTCACGCATTTCCGGAAGCGGTATCGGCGCGGCAGTAACAAGGGGGCATGCCGCAAATAGCGACCGCTCACGCACTTCCGGAAGCGGTATCGGCGCGGCAGTAACAAGGGGGCATGCCGCAAATGGCGAACGCTCACGCACTTCCGGAAGCGGTATCGGCGCGGCAGTAACAAGGGGGCATGCCCCCTTGTCGGAAGAAGACGATACTACGAAACGGGGAGAAACGCAACGGCGGGTATGGACGCAGAAGTTCGGAAAATCTGAAATAAAAGACGGCGAATACCTGGCAAATGCCATAGAATATATCCGGAACAACCGCAACAAACACGAACTGCCCGAAATAAAAGAAATAGGAAAACTAAAAAAAGAATTCCTCTGCACCCCCGAACACGCCTTCCGCCCCGAATATAAAGGCGGTTTTGATGTGGTGATTGGGAATCCGCCATATGTAGTATATATCAAATCGATTTATGGTGTAGATGTTCTGAAATTTGTAAATAACAGATTCGAATTTTCAGAGTATAATCCTAATACTTATTCACTATTTACTGAATTGGGATTAAACAAATTATTAAGGAAAAATGGTTATTTGGGATTTATTATTCCTAATTCATGGCTTGATGGTCAATTTTTCTCTAAAATGCGTTTAGGTGTTTATAATAAAATAGTAAACGAGATTGTTGACCTTAAAAATACAGCTTTTGATGAAGTCGTCGAAACAATTATTTTGCTTTGTAAAAATTCAAACTCAAGTTTTAATTCAATTATTTTAACAAGTGATATCTATAATCTAGAACCTAATGTTTTAGAGTTTGATAAATCTCTTTATATCAAAGGATATAATCCATTTACAACCCAATTAAGTCCATTGTTAAAAAAACTTGAAAACGATTATAGCAAATTGGGTGAATCTGCTATTGTTTATCGAGGTTTAGAGACCCGTGATAATAGCAAATGGCTTTCGACTTCTAAAGATTCTGAAAATCATATTCCAATATTATTAGGAAAAGATGTTGTCAGATATTCCTACCAATACAGTGGTTCTTATGTAAATTTCATTAGAAAGGAAATGAAAAGTAATGCAAATGAATCAATGTACAATCAACCTAAAATTTTAATGCGCAGAACTGGTTCATCAATTATTGCAACACTTGATACAGATAATTATTTCGCACTTAAAAACCTATATTTAATCATTCCAAATGCAGGTATAAATATTTACGCTATTTTGGCTCAACTTAATTCGAGATTATTTAGTTACTTCCATTGGGCTAATAATATTGATGGTAACAAAGCATTTGCTCAATTTAAAGGTGTTTATATTGAAAGCTTTCCGTTTGTCAATTCGGAATTATCAGGTTTTAAAGAATTGATAGATTTGATTCTTGAGAAAAAAAAATCTTTTTCAACTTTAGCAAGTGATTTTCTAATTCTCTTAAAATCAAAATATAATATTGAGTTCAATTCAAATACTTTAGAAAATTGGTATGATTTCGAGTTTAAAGACTTTCTTGGTGAATTAAAAAAAGGTAAATTCAAGTTAAGTCTATCTGATGAAGCTGAATGGATGCAATATTTTAAAGAACAAAAAGAGAAGACACAAAATCTAAAATCGGAGATTGAAAACATAGAAAAAGAAATTGACCAAATCGTTTATGAATTATACGGATTGACAGAGGAGGAAATAAAAATTGTGGAGGAATCGGTATGATAACCCAAACGCACACCATCTCTTCGCTCTCAGGCACATTTGGCGGATAGTGCTAATTTCAAGTGTGTTACATCTAATAAACTTTGTAGCTGCTTGCTTTGAAATTCTGTGATCCAAAGGATTCATTAAGTTAAAATCTTTCAGCCCTTTTTATTCCCAAATAAATTAACGCCGAATAATCTGAATGAGGGAGCTTGTCCGGGGTGTTGAGAGGTATAATAAAAAAAGCGGCGTCTCTTTTTAGAAACGCCGCTTCATCTTTTTTAATTTAAGATATTAAAGAGCAAACTTGTAAAGTGCTGTCAAACCAACGTAGCTTGCATCGCTTGCGAAACTGCCATATTTTACTGACAAATCGAAAGTGCCCATATCGTAACCAACACCAAAAGCATAACCGAATTTGGTTTCATTAAATGTTTGTTCTGGAATTACAAAACCAAAACCCAAATTCTGTGCAGGGATTGTGTACGATACCATGTTCAACCCAAACTGAGCTAATCCGTAAAGCTCGTCAGCAAAATAATATTTTGCTCCAGCCATCAACGGAATAACTGACCAGTCGCCGTATTTGATAGTAACGCCGGAAATGGTTTCTTCTTTACCGGTAAAAATTAAATACCCGGTAGTGAATGTACCGACAAGTTTGTCACCAAAATCGTATTCACCTTGAACAACGCCGCCAAAACCAAGGCTGGTAAGGTCTCCAAAGTTTCCCATAGGCATACCGACAAAACCGCCAACACCAAGCTTCATTGGGCTTTGTGCAAAAAAAAGCTGTCAATTTCTTAACAGCCTTAAATCTCTCAATTATAAATAGTAATTATGATTTATTTTATCCAAATAGTATAACCTGCAGATATAGATAGAACATTTTGACCCCACCTTTTCTCTGCGCCATTTGGATTCCTGGTGTATAAGATATAGTTAAGTCCAACATTAATTAAGCTACTTTCACCGAACGAAAATTTTGGTTTAGAACTAGGACTTACTTATAAAAGCGGTTCTTAAATGGACGGCAATTATAAAAGTTCAGGACAGACCTATGACCAAAAAACATATGGGCACTACTTCGGTTTAACTCCATCATTCCTGGTTGAAACAAAATATAACAATTTAAGACCTTACGCTAAATTTGGTTTTATTGTTGCTTTACCTGGCGCAACCGGTGAACAATCGACATCCGCAGGAACCAATAAAGCCGAATATAGCGGTGGTATAGCTCTGGGTTATGTAGGAGCTGCCGGACTAAAATTTGGAACTGATAAATTACAGTTTTTCGCTGAATTAGGACTTACATCACTTTCCTGGGCACCATCAAAAGTAAAATATACAGACGGATCATCAGGTCAAAGTAAAGAGTACGATTTAAAGGATGAAACTCCACCATCTTCATCTACTAATTCCGCAAGACTTCAGCAAATGGTCCCATTTAGCAATATTGCCTTGAATGTTGGTGTTAAATTAGAATTCTAATTTTTTAAGTGTTTTTTTCAATTCTTCAAAAGCCGTCTCACAAAGACGGCTTTTTTTGTTTTACACTTTGATACATCTTTTTTCAAAAGATATATTTCGGCAGCACCGCAATCAATAAATACTGCGGAGTGGTTTGAATAAAAGTATTCCCCAATTCCGAAATTTCCGGGAAGAGATATTGGATGAAGTAATATACCTGCAGAGCGTTCGAATTTCATATTTGTTCCTAAAGTTTTGAAGTCAAAAATAAGAAAAGCAGTTAGAAAGAAAAAAAAATGATGAAAAGGATTTAAAATAAAAACTGCCTCGTGATAAGAGGCAGTTTCTTAATACCAATTTAATTTTGAAATTATAATCTTACGTTCAAGCCAACTGTGATATAACCAATACCATAACCAAGTTCACCGAATACACCGAGATTTGATGAAAACATATATCTAGCACCGGCATGGAAACCATAGAGTAAATAACTTGCTCCTGCCGCATAAACGCCAGAATATCCAGAAGGTTCATCAACACTCACAATATTATAACCGATTGTCAATCCACCATACAAATCCAAATCCTTCACATCAACGTCCACAAAATGATATTCACCTCTTGCACCAACAAAAATATATCTATAAGTCCAACTATATGATCCCAGGTCATTAGAAGAGGATGAATAACCGACGATACCGCCGACAGAAATTTTTTCGTGAACTCCAAATTGTAAACCCAAGCTAATTGGCGGTAAATCTGCCGTACCATATAACCCGGCTAAACCTCCAATACTAACACCAGCATTTAAATTAGTTACGCCTTTTTTATATGTTTGCGCAAAAGAGAAAGATGAAATCAGAAACAGAACGGTAATAGTAACAAGTGCTTTTTTCATAGAGCTTAGCTCCCTTTATTTGTGATTGATTTATAGTTAATTAAATGAGCAATTTTTCTCATCTAAAATTTATGATCTTTATTTTCTTCGGCAACAGACGTAAAACCAAGTAAAGAAGCATTTCCCAGGACATATTCAAATTTAAGATGCCGGCTTAATTCTAATGCGGTTTCTTTATCTGCGGCTGTAATTATATTAAAACCTTCTCTTGTTAATATCTCCCGCAGTTTTCTTAATTTCTGCGCATCTTCATCTAATACTAATATTCTATTGCTGGTCAGATTCATAAAATTCCTAAATGATAGCAAGAGAATTACAATTGCCGTACCAATAATTTAAAGAACAATAGTTTTGAAATTTTTATCAAAAGCAACTTTGAAAAATAACATCAAAGAACTATGGTATTAGGACAACACTACCACCGGTTTTTCTGTCGTGTAAAAACGACATAAAACTTGGCGTGAAATTAGTAAGTTTATTTATCATTGTCCACAATAAATTAAAAAAAAATTAATTTTCAATCCCTAATTGTGATAAAAGTTTATAGAAATGGGTTCTATTGATACCAAGAAGCTGCGCCGCTTCCGATTTCGAATTTGTTTTTCTTAAAGTACGGAGAATATACATCCTTCTAAATTCTGTTTCGGCATCAAGTAAAGTTTTTCCTGTTTTTATTACCGGATCATTAGATATTTTTTCCAACAATTCCGGGGGAAGATCATTCAGCTCAATTTCATTATCTTTTGAAAGGACCACACATCTTAAAATAACATTTTCAAGTTCGCGTACATTTCCGGGCCAGGGATATTCTTCCAGCACTTCGAGAGCTTCCTCTGCAATTGTAAAACTCTGGCTTTCGGAATGTTTAGTCAAAAAATATTCGCTTAGTTCTTTTATGTCTTCTCTTCTTTCCCGCAAAGGCGGCATAGTAAGTTCAATAACTTTTAATCTGTAATATAGGTCTTCTCTAAATTTTCCCTGAGCGATCATTTCGTTTATATTGCGGTTGGTTGCACAAAGAATCCTTACATCTATTTTGCGTGTTAGCACCGAGCCAAGCCGCTCAAACTCACGTGTTTGTAAAACTCTTAAAATTTTTGCTTGAAGATTAATACTCATTTCACCTATCTCATCAAAGAAGAGGGTGCCTCCATCAGCCATTTCGAGCTTGCCGGGCTTTGGTTTTACGGCTCCGGTAAATGCGCCGCTTTCGTAACCGAACAATTCGGACTCTAAAAGATCAGCGGGAATTGAACCGCAGTCGATAGTAACGAACGGTTTTTCTGCGCGCCGGCTGTTTTCGTGAATAGCACGAGCAAGCAAATCTTTCCCCGTACCATTTTCACCAAGCAGTACAACCGAAGCATCTGTTGCAGAAATTTTTGCTGCGATCTTTAAAACATCAAAAAGTTTTTTGCTTGTACCAATAATTTTTTCACACTTGAACTCCTTTCTGAGGTCATCAAATTTTACGATTGCTTCGGATAAAAGTTTTTTCTCGAGCGAGGATATTTCGAGAGATATTTCAAGCCCGCGGACAATTTGTTTTGCGAAGGATAATAGAAAAACCAAATCTCTATCTCTAAAGGCATTGTCTCTATTTCTTCGGTCGAGATATACTGCGCCGAGCACCTTATTACCGGAAGTTAAAGGAACGCATAGCACAGAAGAAATACCGAGACGAATTATACTTTTGGAAGCGGGGTAATTATTCCCGTCTTTAATGTTATCCGCCTGCATGGGCGTTGAATCTTTAATAGTGTTTTTTATAACAGATGTACTCATCTCCATAGCTTCGGGAGCTTCATCGGGGTTCATGTTTTTGGCAATTGTCAAATCCGGCTCTCCTTTTTCATTTGATAAAATTATAAACCCGGCGTCCGCTTTTAATTCTTTTACTACAGTATTAATAGCAATTTCCATTAATGTTTTCATTTCAGTTTCGGAAGTAAACAAAATTCCGGAAGAGTATAAAATCTCAAGTTTGCTTTTTGCTTCTTTTAATCCTTCAAAATCGCCCTCAAGTTTGTTTAGATAATCCCAAAGTTTATTCATTTCTGAAGTTAAACTCTGGTTTGATTCCATCAGTTGTTTAAATATTTTTTCAACTTTTTTAAGCACATCGGCAGATGCCCCGTCATTTTTCAAATCGATATTCAACTCCATAAAAGAAGTTGAAAGGTTGCTCAAAGTATCGCCAAATTTTTTTTGAAACTGCTGCTGTGCTTCGGTCCAGTTTGACATAATAAATCTCTTTTGGAAAATTGATAGGTTAGAAAATACGCATTAAATAATTGCTATTCAAAAAATCTTTCCGGTTGAATAATTTCCAGCTCCAATTGTTCACCCCGCAACCCTGGAAAGCAAATAATTAGGGCTGAAAACGGGTGAAGCCATAGCGCGGCAAGCCGCAATTTTGAATTGGGAATTTTGAATTATGAATTAAACGCAAAGGAATTTATATAATTTATCATTTAAAATATTTTAACATAAAAAACAAAAATATTATTTTCAATACTATAAGGTAGAAAAAATAACATGATGAGTTCCTCCAACCGACAAACAGACCTTGGGCAAACCCTTTTTAACATTGCCCGAACTGCCATAAACTGTAACCCTCTAATAAAAGAAGTGTATAAGAACAACTTGCAAAAAAGCAAATCCGGTTTGTCTGCCATTGGGGTTGTTATGCATAAAATAATTAGAATTGTTTACGGTATGCTTAAGACCAACACCGCCTTTAACCCCGATATTGACAGAGGCAACACAGAGCATGCTGCTCTTAAAAAACCAAAAGTAGTTGTGATAAAAAGCAGACGGTTTCAAGAGTTTGATTCTTTAGTGCCGGCATCAAAAAAACAGAATAAAAAGAGAGAGGAACAAAAAGCCTCCCAAAAGGAATAACATTCTTATTTACGGGATCAGCTTCTGTTCCCCACCGATAGTGCATATATAAACATCGTCAATGTTTCAGAGAACCTAATTGTTCTTTCGGGATAGCTACACCCCGAAAGCACTTAAAAAAATTTAACGAACAGCTAAATTTTAAGTTGACTTTAATCGGAATAACTTGTTAGGCATTTTTAATTACTATAATATTAAATTCATACTGATTTCAAAAATAAAAAATCGTGGGAAGTTATAGTATTCGCTTCTTTCTGTTAAAGTTTTATTGAATGCGTCAAGGGCAAAAATTCTTCTGGATTCATTTTTATGATTAAAAATATTTAGAAATGTAAACGAAACATTGATATCAAAATCAGAATAAGCTACTTTATATAAGAATGATATGTCTATACTATAATAGGGTTTCAAATTCAATTGATTAGTAAAATCAGTAGAGACTGAATTATTAACAGTAGAATCAACAGAAGAATAATCAGAACTAATTTTCTTATCGAACATATACCTGCCTGAAGAATAAACAAATAATACATTCATATAAAAGTTGCTGAATTGATATTGAACCAAATTAGTGATTGTTAAAGGGTTATAGTTTAACGTATAAAATTGAGTATCGTCCTTATTATTGCGATTAATGCTTTTGCATAAATTAACTGCTATCAAATTTTTCACTGAAAGCGATTTAATCTCATTTTCTAGGAGAAATGATAATCCATATCTTAATCCATCGAAATCTTGATTAAATTCAAAATCGGAATTATAGATAGTAACTTCGTTAGGATAATTATTTGCATAAACCAGATTTTTAAGTTTTCGCAAGAATAATTTCGCACTCACATTAGTTTCAAAAAAAGAATTACTTATATCTTTACTAATATTAATAGAAGAATTTAAGCAATAAATAGGTCGCAAGGGCAACTTGTTATCATCTACAAAAAATATACTGCTTGCAGAACTCGGGTCCCATAATGCATTTTGAAAACTATAGAATACTGGGTTTATTGGTTCTTGAAATGATTCATAACTGATTTGAAAACGTGCATTAAATAATATGGGGTTATAATAAGCAATGTCAAATCCTAAAAATGGATGTATATTATAGAATCTAAAACTATTTAGTCCAATATGTAGTGTTGATAATAATTTGTCTGAAAGTAAGTTTTGATAATATATGATGCTTTCAAAAACATCAGATAAGTAAGATGCTTTTATGCTGTTTTCATTATTAGTAATTGATACTTCATTTGCAGAATTTGTTTTCTGATGTTTATATCCGAGGGATAAAATAAAAGAATGACTTGGTTTAATTGAATATTCTATGTTGCTGTTAAGTCCGAATTCTTCAAATGATAGGTTAGCTTTACCGTGGACATAGACACCTTTATTTTCAGGAAATCTGTAATCAATATTATTTTTACCAACATTGGAATAGAACTGAGTAGAGTTTCTGACTTTACCTAAGTCTGCTTGAATTTCAGCGCCATAATTTAACTGATATGAATTAAAATTAAATCCTTTTGTATTAATACCGAAGTTTCCAATATCCTCAGAGTAAATAAAAATAGGCTTAATAATTAGATTGCTGAACTTTAATTCCGCTAGCATCTGAAAACTTTGGAAAAACGGAAATTTTTTGTATTCAAAATCATTTTTATTA
>MNYQ01000143.1 GCA_001873185.1 Ignavibacteria bacterium CG2_30_36_16
CGCAAACGGCAATACACTACCAGATTCCGCTTGAGAGCAGAGTGATAATAAAAGTTTATGATGTGCTTGGTAATGAAGTTGCATTATTAAAAAACGAACTCCAAAAACCGGGTGATTACCAAACCATCTTTAATGCAGAAAACCTGGCTTCCGGTATTTATATACTAAATATCTCTGCAAGAGAATTTTTCTCTTCAAGAAAAATGATACTTCTGAGATAAAATTTTCTGCTTTTCCTCTTGCGTTTAGCTAAACTTAATTGAAAATATTTCGATTACATTGATAACCGGAATTATTTGAAATCCGTTTTTATATTCTATAAGCATTCTTGTCGTAAACTATGTACAACGAACTATTAAAAAACCAGATTAATAAATTCCTCGGGAAAAACATCTCACCCGAAGTCCGCGCTTTATTGGATGCTATAAATCTATCTTATAAAAACTTTATTACCGACAGACTGCTGCTTGAGGAATCTATGCAGAAGAGCGCCGAAAAAATTCTTGAAGCAAACAGAAAATTAAAAGAGGAGAGCCTAAGACAAAAAGATATAATTGATAAAATGAAGCGCCTTTATTCTTTGAACTTATTCGATGGCGATCTCCAAAATGAAATTGAAGATGAAGACCTTTTTTACGTGTTCGAGAAACTTGCGGAGTTAATTAACTGGCAGAGGGAAGCAACTCTTAAACTTCAGAAAAATGAAGCGAATTTAACCGGACTAATTGAAAACACAAACGAGTCGATCTGGTCTATCGATTCCAACTACAATATTCTAACATTAAATTCGGTTTTTCAAAAATCATTTCATCAGCTAAACGGACACTTGCTGCAAGTTGGCGAATGTATACTTAGCTATTTAGATGCGGCATGGCTTGATGAATGGAAAAATTATTACGACAAAACCCTCTCAGGCAGCCGCTTTACAATTGAAAAGGTTTTTCACCTGAACAAGGAAAATCGATTTTATGAATTTAATTTTAGCCCGATAGTTACAGGCAATAAAGTTACCGGAGCAGCCATATTTACACGCGATATAACAGCACGCAAATATTTTGAAAAAGAAATTCTGGAGGCTAAAGACACCGCCATCGCCGCCACCAGAGCAAAATCAGAATTCCTGGCGATGATGAGCCACGAAATTAGAACTCCGCTTAATGGAATTATAGGCGTTACGGGCTTACTTAATGAAACAGAATTAAGCGGCGAACAAAAAGAATATATAGATATAATTCATTTAAGCGGCGACTCTCTTTTAACAATTATAAACGATATACTCGACTTTTCTAAAATCGAATCGGGCAAGTTGGAACTTGAGGAAGCGCCTTTCGATTTGCGTTCCGTGATTGAAGAAGCATTCGATCTCCTGGCACACAAAGCATTAGAAAAAAACATGGACATTCTTTACTTTATTGACCCCGGTGTACCGGCAGGTATTGTGGGTGATATAACAAGACTGCGTCAAATCATCGTCAACCTTGTGAACAATGCAATTAAGTTTACTGATTATGGGGAAGTGTTCGTTTCTGTTTCGCAGTTAAATGTTGAAGATGAAATACACGAATTGCAATTTGCCGTTAAAGACACCGGCATCGGAATTCCGGATGACAAAAAGGCGCGCCTCTTTAATGCATTCTCTCAGGTAGATTCTTCAACTACGCGCAAGTTTGGCGGAACAGGTTTGGGGCTTGCAATCTGCCGCAGGCTTGTTCAATTGATGAATGGAAAAATTTGGGTTGAAAGTAAATTGGGCGAAGGGTCAACATTTTTCTTCACCTTAAAAGTCCCCGTCTCCGATGCAGCTCCGCGCGTTTATGTAAAAGGAAAACTTACGGAGCTTGTAAATAAAAAAATTCTTCTCGTGGACGATAACCCGACAAACATCAGAATACTTGAACATCAATGCAAACAGTGGGGAATGATTCCACAATCGGCTCAAAGCCCGAAGGATGCTCTTCAGCTTATACGCAGCGAATATAAATTTGATCTTGCTTTAATCGATATGGTTATGCCGGAGATGACAGGACTCGAACTCGGAACTGAAATAAGAAAATATCTTGATATAAAAAATCTTCCTGCAATAATGCTAACTTCGGCAACCCTATCAGGTGAAGCGGAGCGTCATGTTGCACAATTATTTAACGCAACTCTTTCCAAACCAATAAAACAAAATCAATTGTTTGACGTTGTTACTTCTATTCTTGCAAATCGAACTCCCAGTACCGGAACGCTAATTGAAAAGAAGAATATAAAATTATCCGAAAATTATCCATTAAGAATTCTCCTTGCCGAAGATAATAACATCAACCGGAAGCTTGCGCTTAGTATGTTTGAAAAAATCGGTTACGCTGCCGATGCCGTGGGTAATGGATTAGAAGCCGTAGATGCATTTGAACATAAACAGTATGATCTTGTTTTTATGGATGTTCAGATGCCGGAGATGGATGGATTTGAAGCCACAAAAAATATACACAAAACAAAAACAAAGACGCAGCCGGTTATAATTGCAATGACCGCAAACGCAATGCCGGGCGATAGAGAAAAATGTATTAATGAAGGTATGGATGATTATATTAGCAAACCCATTTTGTTAAAAGATATAAAAGAAATAATTTTGAAATGGGGAAGAGTTATTGTCGAAAAACGAAAGAATGCAAAAATGCAAAATGAAGAACCGCTTATAATAGATCCGAAAGCAATAGCCAACATCCGCGAGCTTGATGATGATGATGATTCAGTCGTTAATACAATGATTGATATGTTCTATGAAGACACGCCGTCGCACATCGCCAAAATTAAAAAAGCCGTCTTAGAAAAAAACTTTGAAGACCTTTCTTTCTTTGCACACGGCTTAAAAGGTATTTGTTTAAACCTGGGCGCGAAACCTTTGGGTGAGGTCTGCCTCGCTCTCGAAATAAAAGGGAGAACAAAGGATGATAGCGGGCTTACCGGAGCCACACAAAAAATGGAAGAACTTTATAAAAAAACATGCGATGAATTGTGCAAATATAAAGTTTTGTAGTTCACTTCATCATCTTTTTTAGTTTGTTAATTTCGTCCCTCAATGAGGCTGCTTTTTCAAACTCAAGATCTTTTGCCGCCTGGTACATTTGTTCGGTAAGCTGATCAACAAGGTCTTTCTTCTGATCGTTATCCATATACTTCAATACCGGCTCGGCTACTTTCGTAAATGAAAAATTTTCTCTTTCCTCTTTTTTTCTTACATCCGCAATTGAGGTTGACGACATAATTTCTTCCATGCTTTTATAAATCGTTTGGGGAGAAATATTGTTTTGTTTGTTATACTCTGTTTGAAGAATACGCCTGCGGTTCGTTTCTTCAATGGTTTTGCGCATTGATTCCGTGATTACATCGGCATACATAATTACTTTGCCGTTGACGTTTCGCGCGGTTCTGCCCGCTGTTTGCATTAATGATCTTTCACTTCGTAAGAATCCTTCTTTATCTGCATCAATGATTGCAACGAGAGAAACTTCCGGGAGGTCTAAGCCTTCTCTCAACAAATTTACTCCCACAAGCACAGAAAATTCTCCGAGTCTTAAGTCGCGCAAAATCTCAACGCGCTCAAGAGCATCAATATCGCTGTGAATATATCTTACAGGAATCCCGATTTTATCGAGATAATCGGAAAGGTCTTCCGCCATTTTTTTTGTTAGAGTTGTTACGAGAATTCGTTCCTTCAAAATAATTCTTTTTCTTATTTCGCCGATGAGATCATCTATCTGTCCTTTGATCGGTCTAACTTCTATTGGGGGATCTAACAAGCCCGTTGGGCGGATTACCTGTTCTACAAACACACCGCCGCATTTTTCGAGTTCATAATCGGCTGGTGTAGCGCTTACATAAATTACCTGATTAACGAGAGATTGAAATTCTTCAAACTTCATAGGGCGGTTATCAAGCGCAGAGGGAAGCCTAAAACCATACTCAACAAGAGTTTCTTTTCTTTTGCGATCTCCATTGTACATCGCCCGCAACTGGGGCATGGTTACATGAGATTCATCAATTACAAGCAAGAAATCTTTGGGAAAATAATCAAACAAATTATACGGGCGGGTTCCGGGTTCGCGTCCATCCATATGCCGGCTGTAGTTTTCTATACCTGAGCAGTAACCAATCTCTTTCATCATTTCTATATCAAAACGGGTGCGCTGCTCGATGCGCTGCGCTTCAAGGTACTTTTCTTCTTTGTTGAAATATTTCAATCGTTCTTCAAGTTCTGCTTCAATATTATAAATTGCTTTTTGAACTTGCTCTTTGTTAGAAACAAAATATTTAGCGGGATAAACCGGCGCCGACTCCACTTCTCTAATAACTTCCCCGGTCACAGCATCAATAATAGAAAGGCGCTCTATCTCGTCGTCAAAAAATTCTACACGTATAGCTTCCTCATATTGATATGCAGGAATAATTTCCACAACATCGCCGCGTGCGCGAAATGTGCCCCGCCCGAATTCAATATCATTACGGACGAAATGAATATCTATCAGCTCCCGCAAAAGTTTCTTTCTTATTATTTTTTCGCCTTTACGTAAAAAGATGATTTGGTTTGCATACTCCTGAGGCGCGCCAATACCATAAATGCAGCTTACGCTGGCAACAACAATTACATCGGGTCGCCCTTCGATTAAAGCTGTGGTAGCCTTTAATCTAAGCCGGTCAATTTCTTCATTAACCGAAAAATCTTTTTCGATGTAAAGATCGCTTCCAACCACATAGGCTTCGGGCTGATAGTAATCGTAGTAGCTTATAAAAAACTCAACTGCATTCTTCGGGAAGAACGATTTGAACTCGCTGTAAAGCTGTGCGGCAAGAGTTTTGTTGTGAGAAATTATAAGCGTCGGTTTGTTTATTTCTTTTATCACATTTGAAATAGTAAATGTTTTACCGCTGCCTGTAACGCCAAGCAATGTTTGATGTTTTTCACCCTCCCGCAAACCTCTAATCAGTCTTTCAATTGCCTGCGGCTGGTCCCCCGAAGGTTCGTAATTAGAAACAAGCTCAAATTTTTTCATTCTAATCTAACATCACATCCGATGCATGAAAATAATCGTTATGCAAATGTCCGCGCAGCGTAACAGTCCCGCTTGCTTTTAGTTCGTTTTCCAAATTTGGCGGACCCTGGACATACACTTCGACACCTTTAGCATCAACAGCGTAAAACATTGTCCCCTGCATGTTTGATTGAATACCGCGCTCCGTTACAACCTTTACTTTGATATCTTTTGTCGCCGTATTGTTTGGATCAAAAGAAGAAAAATTGCCGAGTGTATCTTTCGGCGCAAAATAAAAGAAATAAATTATAAGAAACGCTGCAACGATTAATACGGGCAAAATTAATTTTTGTAATGATTTCATAAGCACTTTATTATTAATTGATTGGTTGGCAAATTTAGTAAAATTGGCACTTCATTTACAATGTAGTTAGCTGCCATTCAAAATTGTTTAAACCTATGTTTTATGAGTAAACTTTTTTTTCGTGAATTTAATTTTGACAATTGCGGCTGCCATTTTTTGCGATCGAACCAAAATTATCCCGGTCATCCTCTAACCCCGTAAATTTTGCTTCGGACATTTTGCTCATGCAGTATTTTAAAAAAACGATTTGGCTCGATTTCCTCATAACAGCACTACTAAAAACCAGCGGCTTTACACGCTCTAATAGAAAATATGAGAAAGCTTTATATTCAGAAGACAGGTGTAATTTAAATCTTATAAAAATTCTCATTAAGTTGATGGATTAACCACTCATAATTACCTATTCATTTTTTTGTATTTTGTTTCTTAAAAAAACAAAAAATTATGGGAAAATCATTTATAATTGTTGCCGGAATTTCCGGTTTTCTTGCCGTCGCACTGGGCGCTTTTGGCGCGCACGGATTGGAAGGTAAACTAACGCCGGAACTGCTCGATATTTATAAAACCGGCGTGCTTTATCATTTAATTCATTCGACTCTCCTTGCTGTATTGGCTGTAACGGCGACTGAAGGATTTAAGAAAACATTTTATTTTATCGCTGCGGGAATCGTCTTATTCTCATTTTCGCTTTACATCTACTCAACAACAGGAATAAAATGGTTTGCAATGGTTACGCCATTTGGAGGAGTCGCATTTTTAATCGGCTGGGTAATGCTGATCGTGGAAGGATTGAAAGTGCGGAAATATGTTGAATTGAAAAAGAACCAAAATTCTGAATGAGTTGTTCTCATCCGGTATAATCCGTTACGCTTAACGTGGTCATTCACCTTATGCAAGAAACAGTTAATCGGATGTAAATCGATTCCGAAAGCTTTCCGAATCGATAAATGAAATAATTTTTATCCGTTGGCTAACGGATAAAAAACAAATATTTTATCGAAGCTTCGCTTCGATTTACAGTACAACTTCAGACTTCTGCGTAAGGTGACTTATTAAGTCATCTTACGCATGAAATTCTTACTCGTGATCGTAATCCTGCTCGGTTTTAAATCCGATTAAGAGCACGATTACGGTCAAGATCAAGACACTTTGCGTAAGGCGAGTTATTAACAAAAAAGGAGTCTCGGAGGATTAATGAGTATAAATTAATCCTCTACAAATTAAATTACCCGCTCATAAAAGAAGCGGGTAATAAATTTATTGAATGTTTTTTGGCGTGAAAAAATTATCCAACCCATAACCAGCCGAAAGTTCCTGCTGTTACAAGTGCATAGAGAAATCCATCGAACATAAATTTAAAGGTTGTGCTCCACGCACGGTTATACCAGATTGAGTCGTGCACCAGCGCGAGAGAGTAACCGAGGAATGCGGTAACGCCTGTAAACCTGAAAACAGCGAGATAATTAGCTCCCGCCTCTAAAGCCCTTCCAGCTACATAAGCGGCAAAAATGCTCACCACAATAGAATAAATGAACCAGAGGACCAAACTGCATGTCATGGAAGGCGCTTCGTTTTTCATAACAGTAATAAGCGCAACCGGACCTTTCTCGAGTTTTGATTTATATTCAGGGGCACCCATTTCCTTCATACTATTAGCACGGGGGAAAGTATATTCCCCTGGAGGAATATTGAACTTGCGGAGTGAGTCCATTACACCATCTTCATCGGGAAGTTTTTTGAAATCGCCTTTATGGTGGGGAAGGACCATATGCACAAAGGAACTAACGATAAAAACAAACACTGCCGAAAGGAGAATCGGCAGCCAAAGCGAAACTATTGAAACCATAAATACCTCATGATTTAGTTAAAGGGATTTTTGATGACTGTAACTGCTGTTTAGATAGTCAGCTACAAACAAATTTAGTTATTTGTTTGCGATGGGTTAAAAATTACATTTTTAATTGCTTATTAACAAGCGTTGGTTTAACAGAGATGAAATCTTTTTTTAAGATGTCATCTCTGTTTTAAGATTGAGCAGAATTCGAATTGTAGAGTATGACAAGTGCGCAGTTCCCGCTTGCCCGACTGTTTCCCTTTAACCGTCGTCACCCGCCAATTGGCGGGTTCCCTCATACGGATTTCTTGAATAATTTATACTTATAATTAAAGCCATTGAACTTTATTGAAAGTGTCTTCTTGTAAAGCAAGGGCTTCCCACTGCGTGGCATTTGCCATAGGCATTCCTTCGGAAAAAGTTTTACCATACCGGCAAGTCGGGAGGACCTGGCAGGTTTGCAATTCCTGCCTCACCCGATTGGAATAGTTCAAGCTTCGCTTGGCGCTTATTTTAAAAGGAGCATCTTTCTTGTTTCGATATAACTTCCCGCCTTGAGCCTGTAGAAATAAACTCCATTTGACAAAGATGAAGCATTAAATTCAACTTCATAACTGCCAACAGGCCTGTCTTCATTTACCAATGTGGTTATTTCATTGCCGAGTAGATCATAAACTTTAAGCAGCACACTGGTTCGGACTGGGATTTCAAAATTTATCTTTGTACTTGGATTAAATGGATTTGGAAAATTTTGGTTTAGAACATAACCATTTGGAGAGTTTACATTAACCTGAATGATTTTTGAGTACGATGATGATCCATCAAAATCAATTTGACGAAGTCGATAATATAATTTACCGTGTGAAGAGTTATCATCGATAAAATTGTAACTCCTGCGTTCAGTTGTTGTTCCCGATCCATTTACAAAACCAATTTTTTGCCAATCTGTGTTTTCAGATTTCCTTTGAATATCAAACCCTGTGTTGTTTAATTCTGTTGCAGTTTGCCAGGTAAGATTAACTTTACTCCCATTCACAATTGCAACAAAAGAAACTAACTCGACTGGAATTATGGACTGGTAATCAATTGTCATCTTTAATTTGTTAAAAATATTAGGTTGTGCAACCGTATAATTGCCGGAATCACTCATCGGAACATTTATTAATGTTCCAGTAACTATATCCTGTAATAGCCCGGTTATCTGAGGAGGAAGATTCCACTTTATTGTAACTGTAGTACCTGAACCTACCTGGTATTGTATTCTATGCTCTTTACTTCCAGTAAAAGGAAACGAAGGCGCATTTCTATAATCTTTAAGCGAACTTTTAACTCCACTAAATCCACCTTCAGGCAATAACAATCGTGTATCCCATGCAGTTGGTGGTGGTAATGGAGGTAAGTTTGCCTCACCGAACTGGAAGTCAAAATTATCACTTGCAAGTGAATCCAATCCGAATTCTAAAACAGTTGCGCTGCCAATATCATTACTAACAATAACAGATTCTTTCACTCTCGGTATTAAATCTGTCTGGCTAAATATATTTAGAGAGAATAGATTAACTAGTAAAAACAAATAGACATATTTCATCTGACACCTTTATGTAATTAACAAAAACCATCTCCCTCAAAAGTGAAGGAGATGGATATCATTGATTAAATTATTTTAAGAATAACATTTTTTTAGATTGGGTAAAGTCTCCTGCTGTTATTCTGTATATGTAGTTTCCACTGCTTACAAAATTTCCGCTGTTGTCTTTTCCATCCCAGTTTAAATTATATGTACCGGCTTGGGCATTGCCTGAATGTAAATCAGCAACCACCTGTCCTAATAAGTTATAGACTTTAACTGTTACAAAACCATCCTCAGGTATTGAGAACTGAATACTTGTGTTTGGATTGAATGGATTAGGGAAATTCTGTGATAGAGAATAATTCGATGGAACTACCTGAACCTCATCGTACTTAATCTCTACTTCTACTTTTTGCAAAGCGTTATTGTTTTCATCAGCAACAATTATTTTATTGATCTCTATTTCTTTTGGATTTGCAATACTAAATGGAATTTTAGCAAGCAAATATTCACCTGCATCGATCGGCAATGATTGCCCGTCATATGTAAGTGTTCTTACGAAATCATTTAATTGATAGTATGCTTTCTGATCAAAAACAGAACTTATTAGTGTATTGGTTGGGATTGTTGAATTAACTCCATTTAATTCAATCTGTACACCTTTTACTTTAACTTTTGATTCTAATCCTACTGTTATACCTGTCTTATAAAAATTGAATGTAAGTTTAGCATCCATACCGGGAGTTATTTTCTCTAATTCGCTAATTACAAATGGATTACCCAACGCTTTATTAGCTGGCGTACCACTTGGATATGTGCCTGTTAGTACTATGTTTTGTAATACTGCAAGATCAAGTACGTTAATAACTCCGTCTGGGGATGGAAGAGGGGCCGGGGCAATCCAGGGAGATATATCGCCATTTGTAAATGCCTGACCTGTTAATGTTATCCTTCCTAATATATAGTCAATCATTGTAAGAATATCAAGCAAGTCAACGTTATCATCAAGATTAACGTCACCTAACAAACCGTTAATTGTTCCGTTGTAGATGGTAAGTAATTCATCAGGCCCTGATGTAATATTAGCATTTACTACCGGAGTACCTGTTGCACCAAATACATTTTCAAAACCGTTAGATGTTGTAGTTGAATTGCCTGTAATACTTACTACGTCATAAGAAAACTTCATAATTTCAACATCCGAACCTCCAGACAATATTGCGTTATCTGTGTTCCCAAGAATTACAACTTTTATACTATCTCGATGAGAGCCATCAGGTTGTATTGTACCTGGATAGACTTGATAATCGAAAGAAAAATTAGACTCTGGAATTCCATCACCTCTGCTAACGGAGTTTAATATTAATTTATGATTTGCTTTACCAAGTATAAGATCAAACTGCAAAGCTTTTAAAGGTTGACCTGTATAACCTCTTAAAACTATAGCATCCTGGTTATTTGTAGTTCCGTCATATAATGTTCTTGTTTGTTGCACAAATTCTAATGAACCACCCTGCGTACGACCTTCACCGCTTATTGGTAATATAAAAGGTGAATTCACTGCATTGTGTGTAAATTCTAAATTGCCATTTATTACACCAGCAGCAACCGGAGTAAAGGTTACATTAAATACTGTATTACCAGATGCTGGTATATTTACCGGGAATGTGTTAGGTGCAAACGTAAATTGAGGATCAGTTGAAACAATACCTGACAATACTAATTGTGCATTTCCTGTATTGCTTACCGTTACTGGCACAGTTGAGTTACCACCAACTGATACCTGACCAAAATCTAATGAAACAGGATTGATAGCAAAAATTGGTGCAGTAGTTACGCCGTTACCTGTCAGAGAATATAAAAACGGTGAACCAGATGCATTGTGTGTGAATGTTAATTCGGCATTCTGAGTACCTGCTCCTGAAGGAGTAAAGGTTACATTAAATACTGCATTGGCACCTGCAGCAATATCAACCGGGAATACGTTAGGTGCAAATGTATACTGTGCATCCGACGAAACAATATTCGTTAATGTTAATTGAGCATCACCTGTGTTATTGACTGTAAACGGTAATACTGCATTTTCACCAACGTTTACAGAACCAAAATTTAATGAAGCAGGGCTAACACCAAAAATTGGAGATGGCGTATATCCAACACCCTCAACAGAATATAATGTTGGTGAACCAGCAGCGTTGTGTGTAAAGGTTAAATCAGCTGATTGATTTCCATTTGCAGTTGGAGTAAATGTAACAACAAATACTTGATTTCCGCCTGCAGCAATGCTTACAGGGAAAGTATTTGGTGCAAATGTAAATTGTGCATTTGAAGATGTAATATTGCTTATGTCCAATGCCAATGTACCAGTGTTACTTACTGTTACGTTTGCACTGTTCGATAAACCAACTACTGTTGATGCAATTGTAAGTGGAGATACAGGTGATATAGAAAATGAAGGTTCTGGAGGAACTATATCTGTATAAGCAATTATAATATTTGCGGAAGTTGCTGACGCAGTAATTGTGTAAGATCCTGTTCCTGTCTGAGGGCCGCTATTAAAGACAACACCACCAAATACATCCTGGATGGTTATTGTTGCATTTGCAGGTACATTATAATTAATAGTAACTGATGATCCACCAGTTTGTTGCTGCCACGTTAAACTGTGAGTTACGCTACCGGTGAATGGGAAAGCCGGGGCGTTGCGATAATCACGCAAAGATGCTTGAGCACCAAGAGTAAACCTTGCATCCCAAACTCCTGCTGGAGGTAGTGGAGGTAAGTTTGCTTCGCCTAATGAAGGGTCAAGACCTGCTGTTGCTGTTTGATCCAATCCAACAAACATATTTGTTGATGAAGGTACTGTTGCATTATTGCTTACGGTAATTGGAATATCGATTTGAGCCTGGGAGTATATATCATTGATCCCTACTAGCAATAATAACACTACGAATATTGAAAATAGTCTACTCATTTAACACCTCTTTGATTAAATAATTAATAAAATTTTGATGAAGTTCTGAATACTTCCCCGTCTCCTTATGAAAGGAAACGGGGCAGATATTAACTAACTATTTCATTCAGGGAGTTTTATTTTAAAAGCATCATTTTTTTAACTGATTTAAAGTTCTTTGTACTCAGTTCGTAGAAGTATAAACCAGAAGCCACATTTGATGCATCCCATTTTATTGAATATGAACCTGCATCCATTGTTGAGTTAATAATCAGAGCTACTCTTTGTCCGATAGTATTGTAAATTGTAAGTTTTACATCGCTAACCTCCGGAAGAGAGAACTTTATTGTTGTGGCCGGGTTAAAAGGATTTGGATAGTTTTGGTCTAATGAATACTCCATTGGAACGATATTCTCCGAAGATACTTTAAGTACATTAACACTACTGTTATATAGCACAAAGGAGTTACCATCTTTTACAACTGTGTTTACTTTTGAACCATCAATTGCATCTTCAAGATTTAAATCCATACCTTCAACTGATATCGTTACAGGATATGTTACTCCATTTAATTCGATTGTGTTTGAACTTGAATACAAATCTTCTACAAATCTCTGTGAACCAAATCTTACGTCAAATAATCCTGCCGGTGGTAATGGAGGCAGATTAAATGAATTTAGTTCTGATGATTCGTTTGTTGAATACAGTGTGCCGCTTTTTCCTGCTGCATCGTTTATTATAATTTTTCCCCAGTTCTCTTTTATTTTATTTACTGATGTGTTTGTTGTTTTCTCCAAAGCTGAAGGTATATTTATTGAGCCTGCACCTGTTAGTTCTACCCAGTAACCATATCCTGGTGTTAGTGTTGTTGCTGTCTGATAGCCTGTGTTTGGAATATATTGGTAGAATGATCCTGTTATTAGCCCTGCAGGTGTTGTTGTTACACCGGATGTTGCTGCTGTATTCTCATAACCGCCTATCAGGTTCCAGCCGCTTACTGCAGTTATAGGATTGTTTGGCACCAGGTTGATGCCGCCTACCGGCCACTCATCACCTGTGTTGTATGTGTTTGGTCCTAAATGAAACATCCAATAACCTTCACCTGGAGTTGCTGTAGTAATTGCTTCATATCCATTTGAGAATTTGTAAACAGGTGTGTTTATATCTCGTCCGCTCCACCACGTATTTACATTTTGATCTGTAGGGTGTAATCCTGGTATTGATACCAAGTTCCAACTATCGTCTACTGTGACTGTTAATTGAAATGTTGTCGTCCCAGTGATAGATTGATCCATATAACTTCCTAAACAATATGCAGGATCATCATTAATTGTTTCGAAATATCCGCCTAAGTAAACATTCTTATCTGTCTGATTAACTATTACAGAACGTAGTTCACCCAAAATAGCGGGAACCCAATTTGTTGGAGTTCCAGAATTTATATCAATTGCAGCTATACCCCTTCTTGATAAGCCGTTTACAGATGTAAAATTACCACCAGCATATAATGTTGAACCAGCTATATCAATATCATATACTCTTGCAATGTCAAAAGAATGAATAACATTGGGATTCCACGGAAGAACATTTCCATTGAAATCAATTGAGGCAAGACCATTTCTAAACTCTGAACCGACTTGAGAGAACGTTCCTGCTAAGTAAACTGCAGAGTTAGCTATTTTTAAATTATATGCCGCTAAACCTGAAGCATTTCCATTATTTGGGTCCCAGGATGTTGGAATACCAAATACATCATCTACCGCTGCTAATCTTGATCGCGAAACTCCTTGTACGGTTTCGAACCCACCACCCAAATAAATTGTTGAGCCAGAAAAAGCAATTGAATTAACTGTTTCGTAACCTGAAAAACCGCCAATCTGCGGATTCCAGGCGGTTACTTGTTCTGTTAAAAGATCAATACAAGCAAGTCTATTTCTTACAGAGTCTCCAATGGTTGAAAAGTTAGCACTAATAAAAAGCTTATCATCCTGAACTCTTAATAATGTAACTAATGTATTAAAAGTTGATGACGCAAGAAAATTGGTTGGTAGTCCTGTGGTATTATCAACTGTAACAAATGCTCTTCTATATTGATCACCCACACTATCTATATCACCACCTATGAATACATTTGAACCATGATGAGCAATTGTTGAAACAGTAGGATCCCAACCCCATTCCGTATTTAATTTTGGATTCCAATCCGTAACTGTATTGTTTAACAAATTGATTGCTGCAATAGCTTTTCTTGTAACACCATTTACTGAAGAGAACTGACCGCCGGCAAATATTTTATTATTATCTAATAGCAGAGTATAAACGCCATTTTCTGAAGCAATGGTAGAATAATCTGCAATATGAGGATCAAAACTTGATATTAAGCCGTCACTACGATTGATAGCAACTAAATTGTGACGCCGATTTCCTCCAACTAAGTTAAATGTACCCCCAGCATAAACAAGAGAATCCGAGACTTCAAGACTAAATACTTCTGGTTTATTATAGACTGAATTATCGTACCAATCAGCAGAAATATTAGGATTCCAAGACAATGCAGTTGGGGTACCCCCTTTGGTAACAGCTGCTATTCTATTTCTAATTGTTGAAGTAGTTCTGATTCTGGTAAAATTACCACCTATAAAAACGGTATCACCAGAAACAGCAACTGTATAAACTAAACCTGGTATAGTAAATGAAGCACTTGCAAGAACATTAGGATTCCAGGATTGAACTGAATTCGGAAGATATGTATTAACTCGCCCTATTCCTTTTCTTGCCGTACCACCAATTGAAGTAATATTACCCCAAATGTAAAGTGTTGAATCATTATCTTGTAACATTAAACCATAAACAGCAAAAGGCAAATTAATATTATATGCGCTAACGTCGCAACTCCAACTAGTTACAGCACCATCAGAAATATTCACTGCAGCCAAATTGGTTCTAGGTACCGGGGAGGGATTTAAGGTTAAAAATGATCCACCAACATAAACAACATCATTTGTTGCAACTATTGACCAAACTAATCCATCAGGTTGCGGATTCCAACTGGTAGTTGCACCTGTGATTGCATCAACAGCAGCAGCAAAATCCCTTGCAACTCCACCAACTTGAGTAAAGCTACCGCCCAAATAAACTGTAGAACCATTTAATGCAATAGTTCTGATCGAACCATTTGTTCCTGGATTCCAATTTGATACTGTCCCATCAGAAAGAATTTGAGCAACATTGTTACGATATGAGTTGCCGACCTTCGTAAAAGTACCTCCTATATACCATCCTCCATTATTATCACTAATACAAGCATAAACGTCTCCATTAACTTTAGGGAAATTAACATCGTAACTACCCGAATTAATATCGAGAAACACTCCTCTACCTGTATTTGGACCGACATAGTTAAAATAGCCACCTATGTATAAAATATTTCCGTCCCGATGCATTACATCAATTCCTCCATTGGTTACTGGAAAATCTTGATCTAAGGGTTGAGCTAATGCGGAAGATTGAAGCAACACAATTACAATTGCCAATATCCAATAATTAAATACTGGAAAGAGGTTTTTCGCCACAAATTTTTTAGTACAATTCTTCATATAAAGTACCTCCTGATAGTGATTGTTTTTCTCTTAAGAGAGGTTGTTTAAATAATTATTATTAAATTGTTAAATTCTAAGGCTAACTAAGTAATAAATTTGGGAGGTAACAATACCCCATCTGTGGGGTTTTAGGGATTTCGAATAAATATAACGACGTGTTATGTTAAAAAACAACACCGCAATTAATTTTATTTTAAAGATTTCCTTCTACTTTTTACATATGCAAAAAGCAAGGGTTATTTCGATTAAATTTCCCAAACCCCGAATG
>MNYQ01000052.1 GCA_001873185.1 Ignavibacteria bacterium CG2_30_36_16
TTATGGAACAGCGGGCAATGGAAAATTATATGATTTATTATCCGGGACAGTCGTGGGAAGACATTGATAATGTAAAACCAGCATTACTAAAAGCGATTATTTCTATGGAAGATGGAAAATTCTTTAAGCATAAAGGGATTGATTGGGTTGAGCTGAGCCGTTCTATGCGTGCAAACAGAAGACGCGGGCGTACTGTGAGAGGAGCAAGCACAATAACAATGCAGCTTGCTAAAAACTTATACCTTAGTACGGACAAAAGTGTAATTAGAAAAGCGAAAGAACTGCTTATCACATTTAGAATGGAAAAGGAGTTAAGCAAAAAAGCAATCCTTGAAAATTACATAAATGCCGTTGAATGGGGCGAAAGTATTTTCGGCATTAGCAAAGCAGCCGAAGTTTATTTTGATAAAGACCCATCCGAATTAAGTGTAATTGAAGCGTCCCGTCTTGCAGCAGTTGTTCCATCACCTTTGCGGTATGCTCCGAACAAGAACACAAATTATGTACTGCGCCGTTCTTCCATAATTCGCAGTCGCTTGAATGATGTTTTACTGGATTTAGATAAGTGAAACTAAAGCGAAAAAAAATATTGGAATTGATTGAAGAAGGAGAAAATTTTAATTGTGAATTCAAAAGAAAATTTTCTTCTCCCGATAAAATTGCGCGGGAGATGATAGCTTTTGCAAACTCCGGCGGCGGTTTTATGTTATTCGGAGTTGATGATAATAAAGACATTGTTGGAGTGGAAAGCGAAAAAGGGGAGGTCGAATTAATTAACGACACAGCATTAAATTACTGCGAACCAGCTATTGAGTATTCGATAGATTATATGCCGATTGAGGGGAAAGAAGTTGTAATTGTAGAAATACCGGAATCAAAAAATAAACCTCACCGCATTCAGGACTATCTAAATGAGTTCGACATAAATAAAGCGGTTGTAACTATAAGAGTTAATGATAAAAGCATGCAGGCAAGCAAAGAAATGATGCGGATCATGCGTGCTGCTGCCGGCGGACTCGTGCTAAAAAAATATTCCATCGGCGAAACAGAAAAACGTGTGTTTGCATTTCTAGAAAAGCACGAAAGAATTTCAGTTAAACAGTTAAGCGGCTTGATCAATATTTCGGAAAGAAGGGCTTCAAGAACTCTGGTTAAGATGGTTAGGGCAAACCTTCTTGCTATCCATACAAAAGACAACGGCGAAGAATTTTTTACCGGCATACAAAACAGCTGATCAGCCTTTTGACAAATCATATTTTTTTCTCATTTCAAAAATTGCGATACCGTATGCTACAGCAACATTTAACGATTGTTTAATCCCGTACTGAGGTATCTCAATTGAAAAGTCACAAAGGTCAATTAACGACTGCCTTACGCCTGTAATTTCATTCCCGACAATAATGCACAATGGAAAATCGGAAGGTTTAACATTGTAATAAGGAATACTGTTGTCAGTTAATTCGAGTGAACAAATTTTTATTCCTTGTTCTTTCAATTGCAATACAGCTTCGTGCGGGTCTTTTAAATATTCCCATTTAATGCTTTGGGTAGCGCCGAGTGCAGTTTTAAGTATTTCTTTTTTGGGAGGATGAGGCGTGTAACCGCAAAGAATTAATTTTTCAATCATCGCACCATCCGAAGAACGGAATATGCTCCCAACGTTATAATTGCTCCTGATGTTATCTAACACAATATAAAGCGGCATTCGGTCGGCAGTTTCTATTGTCTCTAAAGTACTTCTATTTACAGTGATTTCGTCGTGTGATAGTTTTTTCATAATTAATATTTAATAGCAAGTTGACCGCACGCGGCGGCAATATCATCACCCTGAGTAAAACGCACGAGTACAGTGACATCATTATTACGCAGGTTTTGAACGAAAGCTTCTATTTCCTTTTTCGGCGTCGGTTCAAGTTCGGCGGAGAAACCAGAGGGATTCATATGTTTGAGTGAGTTAAATGGAATTACATTTATTTTCGATGGAATAGCCCGTGAAAGCTTTATAAGCGCATTTAGGTCTTCGTTCCGGTCATTTAAATTTTTCAACATTATATATTCAAATGTAATTCGAGTGCCGGTTTTTTTTGCATAATATTTTACAGCCTCAATGCTCTCTTTAAGCGGATATTTTTTATTGATCGGCATTATCTTGCTTCTAATATCTTCAAAACAGGAATGAAGCGAAAGAGCTATTTTAACTTTAAGATTCAAATCTGCAAGCTCAATAATTTTTGGGGATATGCCTGCAGTTGACACGGTAATTTTTTTTAAGTTAATGCCGGAAGTTATTTCTTCAGAAAATATTTTTAGAGATTTTACAGTTGATTCAAAATTAAGAAGCGGTTCACCCATCCCCATGTAAACTATATTTGTAAGTTTATCTTTGCCTAAATCTTGTGCAGCTAATAAATATTGATCAAATATTTCGCCTGATGAAAGGTTTTTTGTGTAGCCCATCAAGCCGGTGGCGCAAAATTTACAATCAAGCGGGCAACCAACTTGCGTGGAAACGCAAAGAGTATTTCTTCTTTCTTCCGGGATAACAACTGACTCAATCTTGTTTCCATCTTCCGTTTGAAAAACAAATTTTTTAGTGCCGGTTTCCGTGGATACTTTAGAATCAACAATGCTTAATGAAATGAGATTTGCATGATCTTTTAATTTATTGCGCAGATCTTTCGGAAAGTTTAACATATCATCAAAATCAGTCGAGAGATGATTGTACATCCAG
Organism: Ignavibacteria bacterium CG2_30_36_16; assembly: GCA_001873185.1. Lineage (GTDB taxonomy): Bacteria > Bacteroidota > Ignavibacteria > Ignavibacteriales > Ignavibacteriaceae > CG2-30-36-16. The sequence continues at coordinate 2,732 of MNYQ01000052.1, forward strand.
TTAAATAATTGCTTGCCACGGAATTTTTGTTCGCCGATTCCGATAAAATAATCCTTCAACTCTTCAAGAGTTAATCCTTTTAATTTATATTTTTTTTTAACTTCGCTCGTCACAGTAACCAATCTTAAACAAATTGAGCGCAAATATAGCAATAAGGTTTCGTGTATAAAATTGAATTATAAGTCCAGCCGGTAGGAACGGAATAAAAATTGTTCGGGACAGATATATTATTGAGCAGAGAAAAGAAAAAATGTTTTATTCCTACCTTTGCAGGTATAATATCGTTTAATTTTATATTTTTATTTACATTAATTATTGAAGTTACGCATGAGTTGAATTTCATAAAATATTCTTAGTGAAACTTGGTGACTTAGTGCCTTTGTGGCTCATTTTTTATACTTTCTTTTTGCAACCAAGTCACAAAGACACTAAGAAATCACAAAGTGCGTAACTTCAGTTAATTATGTTAAT
>MNYQ01000193.1 GCA_001873185.1 Ignavibacteria bacterium CG2_30_36_16
ATGAAAAAGGGGAGTAGCCTATTTTTGAAACACCTCCATGTTCGTTACAAACTTTATGACCGAGTAGTAGATTCCGAATTAAATTTTCACCGCCGACCTGAAATTCTTCCGGCAAAATATACCATGGTCCTATTAATAAACGATTTTCTTTTACGAGTTGAATTATCAAATCTTTTTTATGCGGTTTTATTTTCAGATAGTCGTGAAGCACAATTGACTGACTATCTAAATGAAAAGCCCTGTATTCTGGTTCTGTTTCCAAAATATGAAGTAGGCTGTCAACCACATCTACAAGCTTCTGACGATTTCGTTGAAAGGGGAAACGCCATTCTCGGTCCCAATGGGTATTTGAGATCACGTGAAATATTTTATTGATTCGCATTCGCCATTCCAAATCCTTTCATCCTACTTTAAATATAAAATTTGTTTCAACATAATTTCGGGCAAACCGCCATAAGCTATGTGGGACGCTGCTTCAAGATTATGCCCTGATGTTTGAGCAAACGGAACAGCTACGCATAAACCGATACCTGCCGCGCGAATTGCGAAAGTGCCGCTTTCACTATCTTCTAAACCAATCACTTTATTAAAATCACTTTGGGGAATATCAAGTTGATGCATCGCTATACTATAGAGATCGCGGTGTGGTTTTAATCTTATTTCGTTTGAATCTGATGCTGTAACAAAACCGTCATAAACGTTTCGGTAATTTTCAAACATTTTTAGAATTTTCTTTTTCCTTGCTGAAGATATATTCCACTCTTTTACCTGCTGATATATAACTTTAAACAATTCCGTCAAGACGATGTCCGCTTCATAAAAGATTGATGAAGTAACAATTGCAATTTTTAACGGTACTTGCTCAAACCTTTTTGACAAAGCGATAAGATATTTAGATAATCTTTTAATTTCTTTTCCATCAATTAGGTCTCTTGATTTTAGATCATTCAATAAATCTGGGATAAGTTTTTCTATTTCTTCACCGAGCAATCCTTTAATCAGCGCCATAAAAACAGCTACCCCAGGCATTGGTTCAATAAAGTGTTTGCCTGGATTTTTAAATAGCTCTTTTGCAAGAATTTCTCCATCTCCTTTTTGAATTTTAATTAATAATTCATGATAACGCTGGTAATAAATATCAACCGAACCTTTTACAATAGTTGTAAAATTTAACTCCATAAACGAAGATGAGTATTTCTTATAAAGTTTAAGCGATATTTTGTCTATCTCAGACGTTTGCAAATTATTTATAAGTTTGTCATGTAAAAAATCTTTTCCTATTAAATGATTCGCATCGATACAAACTTCTTCAGTGCGCTTTTTATCTATTCCGAGTGTGAGAGTCCATACGACAACAAAAATAAATGCTTTTTTAAATTCTTCTTTATTAAAATATTTTTGATAAGCGAGGATTAAATATTCTACATGCTTGGTTGTACTGTTACCTATAATGTTAGGATAATCCGATTCATGATTTAATCCTTTCCATTTATCAGTATCCATTCGGGCAGTAATTTTTCTAATCATATATTCGAGTGAATGAATACAAATCTCTTCAGTAGTAGTGGTTGTTCCGTCCATGTCCATAACTACTGCTTTTAATGCTTTAGGTTTTAGTATTTTCGGTGTAAGAGGATACAACTCAAATGATGGATGAACAAAATCAGGGTTGTGAATTAATGCAAATTCGTTCCCAAATCCGGCGGTTAAGCGCAATGCTTCATCAACTTCAATTATTTTATTTTTGCTCAATTTTATCCCATGATAATAAAAAAATGTATTAGTTCTTGTTGAACATTTTAACCTGGACAAGCCGGAACTAAATTATTTGAGATGAGTGATTGTCCGTTAGCTAACGGACATCCATTCATCTTCATTCATTCATGCTTTTTAGTCATTTAGTTTGCAAATATTCTGCCATATATTACAAGAATTTAAGTATTAAGGTACTATTATAATGGGCTAAAGCCCTTGGGTGTTAAAGAAAATATAAATATAAAACTACGGGAAAAACAGTTTCCCGGCTTCAAGAATATTTTGCACTTCTTCATCCGATTCGCCCTCTGCATAAAGCCGAATTAGAGGTTCAGTTTCAGATGCACGGATAAGCAGCCAGCGATTTCTTTCACCGAGAATTAATTTTAAGCCATTAATAATTCCACGGCTGCTGAAGTATTCTTGCATGCCAAGCAGCTTAAATCCGGCAATAGATTTTGGCGCGTGTGAGAAAAGTTCTGGTAGTTTGTCAACCCTGTCTTCATTATTGTAATGTTTATCTATTCGGTTATAAAAAACTTTACCGAATTGCTTTCTCTTTTCTGTTAAGTAATCACTCAACTTTTGTTTCCCGCTATGGGCAAGCATTTCTGCAATTATTAGTCCCGACAAAATTCCATCTCTTTCCGGTATATGATTTTTATAACCGAATCCGCCGCTCTCTTCTGCGCCAAAAGCAACGTCTGCAGAAATCATTTTTTCACATATGTATTTAAATCCGACTTGAACATCAAATACTTCGCGACCGGATGCCGTGAAAAATGCTTTTAGTTTATCTGTAACTGAGGAAGTTTTTACAAGTGCACCAGAAACTTTTTTTACATTAATTAAATAATCAGACAAAAGTAAAATTGTTTCCTGAGCGCTTAACCAGTTGCCGTCTTCCAGCATAACTCCGCATCTATCTGCATCACCGTCTGTTGCTATGCCGAACGAGAAATTTCCTTTTTGTAATCTTTCCTTCAAAGGAGCTAAATTAATTTCAATTGGTTCCGCCTGCCTTCCGCTAAAATCCGGTTTAGCTATTTTATAAATTGTTTTACAGCTTATTTGATGTTTGCTTAAAATGTTTTCTAAAATCTGCTGTCCTGCTCCGCCCATTGAGTCAATCAGAAGATTTAAATTCTTTCTTCGTAGTAAGTCAAAGTCTATCAATCTTTCCAATTGATTGAAATAAATAGATAAAAAGTCTGTCTGGAAAATATTTTCTTCGTTAGATTTAATCGGGTTGCTTTTAAGAAATGATTCAACCTTTATAGTTTCGTGAG
>MNYQ01000089.1 GCA_001873185.1 Ignavibacteria bacterium CG2_30_36_16
ATACAAACCCTTGTTTCTGAAGAAAAGGGAATAGGGACTTATGAAATGTTCTTCAATGCTTCAGAACTTCCTAGTGGGGTGTATTTCTACAGATTACAAACTCGTGATTTTGTAGAAATCAAAAAAATGTTGTTCTTAAAATAATTTATAGCTTGTATAGGTTAGCCGGATTCTCTTTTATGTAAATGGATTTCTCATAATGTATATTATAGGAAACTTAGTGAATAAAAGAACTTATGTGGGGAAATAATTTCACTTAATTTTTAAGTTGTTTAATTATAACAGCTTAGTTATAACTAAAAATCTTTCGAAAATCTATTTTCGACTTTTTACCCTGAACCGCCTGCGAGTTTTACCACAAGTTATTGTAAAGGAACTACTTACTACCTCTTATTTATTTAGCGAATTCCCGTCCCTTCGAAAATAACCACATCAGTACAGATAACTTATTTTATTTTGTTTGCCAACCTCTTATTTGCCGTGTAAATATAAATGTCCGGTTCAGTATTTTCGCAAGCGGTAGCGCTAAATTCTATAATAACCAATTTTCGAGGAGTAAAATATGAAAGAAGTTATAAACACAACATCGTTTAATATAAATAGACAAAAAACCAAATTTAGTTGAAAATATTTCAAAGAGTCGATCTTCATTATGCTACCTTTTCTTCTTCTAATTTCAATTCACTGCGAAGCGCTAAGGTCAAAATCCCTACAGGCTAATCTTAGTTATTAAGCTCACCTTACGCAGAATTTGTCCGTTGGCTAACGGACGAAGCGGTAGCTTCGTAAAAAATTGGTATTTTTTACGAAGCTTCGCTTCGATTTACAATATAGTTTCGAACTTTTGCGTAAGGTGAGTTATTAAGGTTAAAATATTATGGCGGAATGATTTTATATTATTCCAGTATTATGATAATACAATAAAGCATAATTTATATATATCCCCAAGCCTAAAGTATAATTTAATTTATCATCCCGCCTTAATATTTTAACCTCAACAAAAATGAAAAAAATCTAAAATATTATTTCTTTTGTTAGATATAGATAATAAATTAGCCGGGTAGTTTAAGAATCAGATGTAAATAAACGGAGATTGTATGCCTTATTTAATTATGAAAATTGTCCACTTATTAGCTGTGATTATGTTTGTTGGGAATATTATATCGGCTGTGTTTTGGAAATATTATGCGGACAAGAGAAAAGATGCCCGGCTGATTGCATTTACTTTTGATGGTATCAGGAAAAGTGATAAAATTTTTACTATGCCCGGCGTTACGATTTTAATATTGTTCGGTATAGGAGGTGCTTTGCATCGCGGTTTCAATTTAATAACAACAAGTTGGATTTTGTGGTCAGAAATTTTAATTATTATTTCGGGTGCAGCTTATATGGCGAAGGTTGCGCCGGTTCAAAAAAAAATATCGGCGCTTGCTAATAATCCAGAAAAATTCAATTGGGAAGAATATAATAAACTTGCCAGAACCTGGACGATTTGGGGAACCATTGCTCTAATTGCTCCTTTAGCTGCAGTTGTATTGATGACTTTAAAATGATAATCATGCGTTTCCTTTTTAAAATTTTTACAGTATTACTAATCGGTCTGATATTTTATCCAATTAATATTTTTGGGCAGAGTGATGAATTTTCAGGTTATGAGTTTGAGAGTTTTACTGTACAGGATGGATTATCAAGCGATATTGTCTATTCGCTTCTTCAGGATAAAGAAGGATATATTTACGTTGGTACAAGTACTGGATTGGATAGATATGATGGAATAAGATTTTCAAAGATGCCAATTTTATCTACAACAACAACACATAAACAAAACCCAATTCGGTGTTTAGCCGAGGATGAGGAAGAGAATATATGGATTGGCAGTAGATTAAGTGGTTTGATTAAATATGATAAAAAGAATAAATACTTCACCCATTTCAATCAAAATCCCTACCAAAACAGTATATCTGACAACTTTATCTGGGCGGTCATCTGCGATACCGGCAACATAATTTATGCGGCAACAAGAAGCGGCGTTGATAAGTTTGACACTAAAAAAGAGTTGTTCTCAAAACTGGAAAATGAATCTTCAGTGTCCGGTATTTTTAGGTTTATAAAGGACGATAAAAATAGAATTTGGGCGCGTAGTTCAAAAGGTGTTTTAATATTGTATCCTAAATTGATGAAACTTCGATTAGTAGATTTTTCAAATTTGAATATGAACTTAAATTCTTTAGGAACAATTATCGAAGAGCCTGGCTCGGAAGGAAGAGTGTTTTGGATATCAGCAAATAATTTGTTTGTACGAATTGATATTAAAAGTAGAGAAACAGATAAATTCGATCTATTGAAACTCGATCCTAATTTGGATAAAGGACGAATAACAAATTTTCTCTTCGATAAAAATGGCGATCTCTGGATTGGTTCGAGAGACGGGCTGGGAATACTTAAAAAAAACAAAAACAACTTCAACTATATCCCTTTAGTAAACAATAAGTTTAAAGCGCCAGGTTTTTCGGGCAATACTATTTCAGGCATATTGCAGGATAAAGCAGGGGTAATATGGGTAAGCACCGAAAATGGTGGAATAAATAAATACGAACAAAGAAAAATTGTGGTTAGCCCTTTTGACGACTCAATTTCAAAACGATACCGGGATATACTATCTGTACAATTAGTAGCTAATAAGCTTTATTTGGGCGTTAAGCAAGGATTATTGGAATACGATTTAACTTCGAAAGAACAAAAAGTATATGATAATTTAAATAGTTCGCCGAAGAAATATTCCATTAGATTAACCGATATTTATCAACAGCCATCCGACCCTAATATTTTATGGATTGCATCAGCGGAGGAGGGGATTCATAGGTTCAACATCAAAACCAAATTACTTGAAAAATTTTGGCGTCGTGAGATGATTAAAGTTTTATCTTATGATTGTGTAATGGAAGATGATAATCAAAATATTTGGTTTGGAACGACATCTTCAGGAATATATAAATATTTCCCAAAATCTGATTCAATATATTCTTTCTCCAACAACGCGAATAAATCAGCGCCCAAAGGAGGAATAACCGTTCTTTATAACACTAAAAAGGGAGGTATATGGATTGGAACAGACGGCGATGGTTTGCATAAATACAATTCACTTAAAGATGATTTTATAAACGATATCCTTTCCAGGAAAGATTCCACTCTTAAAAATTTAATAATTAATGCAATTAAAGAAGACGCAAATGATAATTTATGGATTGGTACAAGCAGAGGTTTAGTAAAGCTAAACGTTTTAACAAATGAATTTAAGTTATATCCCTTAGAGTCTAAATCAAGAAAAGCAGCGGTATTATCGCTGGAGTTTGATAGTAGTGGTAACTTATGGGTTAGTTCTATGTACAATATTTGCCGCTTTGATATTCGGCGGGAAATGTTTTCAGTTTACTCACCTGATAAAGGGCAAAATACAAATTACCTGCCGAATTGTTCCCAAGTACTTCCGGATGGAAAAATTCTTTTTGGCGGATATTGGAATATTTCATACATAGATCCGGGTCAATTAAATAGCCATCGTCCCGAAATTGTTATCACTCAAATAAAATTGGCTGACCAAGAGCCTATGATCGACCCCGTATTAAAGGATCATTTTTTAGTTTCACTCTCTTATGATGAAAATTATTTTTCCATCGAATTTAACGCTTTAAGTTTTGCTTCCCCCGGGAGAAATAAGTTTATCTACATGCTTGAGGGATACGACAAAGAATGGATTGAATCCGGGATGGATCGAATTGCACGATATACAAATGTTGAGCCGGGCGAATATATATTTGAAGTCAAAGGATCTAATTGTGATGGCGTCTGGAATGAGAAAGGTGCAAGTTTTGCTGTTACAATTCTTCCGCCATTCTACAAAACAACATGGGCATATTTGTTTTATGTAATTCTTTTAATTCTATTTATTTACGGAATCGTCAAGTTTTTTCTTTACCGGGACCGTCTTCAAAATGAAGCAATTCTGAAACGGAAAGAAGCGGAGCAATTACAACAATTAGATCAAATAAAATCACGGTTTTTTGCGAATATTTCACACGAACTTAGAACCCCTTTAACACTTATTATTGGACCTTTAGAAAGTTTAATTTCGAAGGAAAAGGGAAACGGGAATTTTCAGCTGATGTACAATCAGGCAAAAAAATTGCTCAACATGATAAATCAGCTTCTTGATATTTCGAGACTTGAATCGGGCAAAATGCGTTTGAAAATTTCTAAACGGGACATAATTCAGCATTCGCAAGCGCTCATTTCATCTTTTCATCCACTTGCAGCAAAAAGGAAAATTAAGCTTTCGTTAATATCTCCACATACTGAATTAAAAACATATTACGATGCTGATAAATACGAAAAGATTTTAATCAATCTTTTAAGCAATGCGTTTAAATTCTCGCCGAATGAAGATGAAATAATTGTCACAATTGAATCTTCAAACCTAACAGAATTCAAAGGTCAACCATTTCCCGAAGGTTATATACAGATCACGGTTAAGGATAATGGAAGCGGGATTCCGGAAACATCTGCCGAAAAAATATTTGAAAGATTTTATCAGCTTGAAAATCAAAACGTGAAAAAATTTGGCGGTACGGGATTAGGATTATCTATTGTAAAAGATTTTGTGGAACTTCACGGCGGACTGATTTACATTAATACAAAAGTAGAAAAAGGGGCAGAATTTAATTTCATCCTTCCGCTTGGCAAATCAACATTTAAGGATGCCGAGTTTGAACAATACTTTGAAGAAAGCGAAAGTCAAACATCAACAGAAACGTTGCAAAATACTGTTGAGATAGAAATAACTGAACCAGAAAAGGAAATCAGTTCGAATGATGCCGCGAAAATTATTTTAGTTATTGAAGATCATGAAGAGGTGAACGATTATATTAAAAATATACTTTCTAAATATTATAAAGTAATTCAGTCTTATGACGGTGAATCAGGCTTATCCGCTGCTCTAAAAACTGTGCCGGACTTAATTGTCAGCGACATTATGATGCCCGGGATTGATGGTTATGAAGTATGCAAACAGTTAAAGACTGACGAGATTACAAGCCATATTCCTGTAATTCTACTTACCGCCAAAGCAAGTTTGGATAGTAAAATTGAAGGTTTAGAAACAGGCGCTGATGATTATATCACCAAACCATTCAGTGAAGAGGAATTAAAGCTTAGAATCAAGAACCTAATTGCAACGAGAGAAAAATTGCGGGAAAAATTTGCCGGACAACTCAACCTTAATCCAACGGAGTTAAGTGTCACTTCTGCGGACGAAAAGTTTTTAAACAGGGTAAAAGAAGTAGTTGAGAAGAATCTTCCCAATCCGGATTTTAATGTTGAAGACTTTTCCGGGAAAGTAGGAATGAGCCGGATGACATTGCATAGAAAGTTAAAAGCGGTAACAGGATTATCTGCTAAAGAGCTAATACAAGAAATGCGCCTGAGACGGGCTGCGCAGCTATTAGAGAAAAATATTGGCACAATCGCAGAAGTAGCATACGAAGTAGGATTTAAAGAACCCTCGTATTTCACAAAATGTTTTCAAAAAAGATTTAACGTCCTTCCCTCCGAGTATGTAAAACACGAAATTTCGCCGATCATATAAAAATTAAAAATTTTTATTTTTCAGATATAATTTCAAAAAAAGTTTTTTGTTACATCATTCCTACTAAAAGTTACGCTATCATAATAGTAATTCCATCTATCATTTTAAATTTGCCAAAGAATTTTTATTAAACATTAAACTCATTTTATATCGAAAATTAATGTTACTTGTTCTTTAGCGTATAGTGTAACTTAGAGAGTGTGCTTAAAGTACACATAGCCAAAACTCAGCGGGAGTACACCAGATGATGTGAAAGAATGGTGTTATTTGGGGAATCTTTTTATGGGAACATCGGGGGATGAAATTCGGGGGTGAGAAATTGCGGCATGAGGTTAGTAGTTTCTCCAACTCGATTTTTTAAGCAATCGAGTTAAAAAAAAATATTACGGGAGTTTAAGGGGTTTTTATTTTTTTAAGGGAACTGCGATACTATTTTAGAGGTGAGTAGATCGGATCCAGCCCGTTAAGCCGGCTCTTTTAGAACCGGCTTAATGATTTTAAAGTCAACCATGCCGTACAGAAATTATATCCCCATCCTTCACAATGTAATCTTTACCCTCAAGTCGCCAGACTCCTTGTTCTTTAGCTTTTGCAAATGAACCGGCAGAGATGTAATCGGTATATTGTACAACTTCAGCTCTAATAAACTTATTATAAAAATCGGTATGTATCTCACCCGAAGCTTCCTGTGCCGTCATTCCTTTTCTGATCGTCCATGCCCGGCATTCATCTTCCCCTACCGTAAAGAAAGATTGCAGCCCCAGTAAATGATATGCTTGTTTAATAATATTGTCCAAAGCCGATTCCGTTATCCCGTACTCCTTCATAAATACATCAGTATCCTCTTCTCCCAGTTCACTCATCTCCATTTCAATTTGCCCAAAGAAAGTAATTCCCATAGTATTTTGTTTTAATTTAGGTTCAATCATGGAAAGATATTTCTCTTTTTCGGCAGCCTGATCTTCGCTCAAATTAACCGCAATAAGCATCGGTTTAAGGGAAAGGAACTGATATGTTTTTAGTATTTGCAGTTCTTCTTTTGCAAACCGATGTTCGCGCAGCGGCGTTTCGTTTTGAAGAAGATCGTTGCATTTTTCTAATACCGGCAGTTCTCTTTTTAAATGGTCGTCCTGAGTTTTTAAAATTTGCTTCTTCACATTATCGAGTCGTTTTTCCACAATTGCAAGATCCGAAAGAATAAATTCAGTTTCAAAAGAATTTATGTCCCGAAGAACATCAACGGAACCGTCAGGATGAGGAATAGCAGCACTGTTAAATGCCCGAACAACTTGAATTAAAGCATCGTTTGTTTTTACTTTAGAAAGGAAATTGCTTGTAAATTGCGTTGAACCGGAATCGCCTTTTTGAAGCCCCACCACATCCACAAATTCAATAGCTGCATAAACGATTTTTGGGGGATTAAACATTTCCGCAAGTTGATTCAATCTCTCATCCGGCACCTTAATAACTGCTTGATGAGATTCGGATTTACTTAATGTCGCTGCATCAAGATGGGTTTTCGTAATTGTCTGAAACAATGTTGATTTTCCACATAATGGAAGACCTACAATTCCTATTTGCATATTTTTCTCTGATTAATTTACAACCTAAATATATGAATACTTTGAAAGAATTATGCTCGTTTTCTTGTAAAAATTTTTTTAAGATTTGAACTTTTGAAAAAATTGTTGCGCATTGGTTGTAATATTGATTAAAGATAGAAAGAAGCGGCTTGAAAGATGGTTCAGTAAAATCTTTTGATATAGATGAGATTTGTAATAATCATATTTTGGGCAATATTGATACGACGCTGCGTAATGACGCATTTAAAATTGATGATGAAATTGAAATAAAATTAATCGAACAGAAAATTAAAAATATAATGGAAATCCTCTTGCTGGATTTTTTGAACAGCAGTGTAAAAGACAACGGTAATAATGTTTTTTTTAACAGGGCTTGAGTGCTATTTCCAGAACCCATATTTTTTAATATGGCGATATGCCATATAGCCAACTGCAGCAGTTTGAGTAAGTCCCAAAATAGTTCTAACCATACTAAATTTTTGATTTTCTTTATAAATGTTATAAAGCGGCAACAAAATATTTTGCGGAAGCGCTGCATTATTTAGATTGGGTGAAGATGCTTTGTTGAGACTGTTCAATTTAAGAATAAGAAAGTTTGCATCGTTTAATAATTGAGTATCAAAATTTAAAGATGAAAGATTGTCCTCAGAAAATATATCCGACAAATAATCAGCACGATTAAAAAAAGTTTCGAAGTTAGTTTTTGCTTTAACAGAATCGGAGCGCGGATTACCGGCAGATTCTGTTTGAGAGAAAAGAACAGCCGGGAATAATAGTAAAAGCGAAAAAAAGAAAACTGGTTTAATCATTTATGCATTATTTGATTTTCTCATTAACAGAAATAAAAAGTTAATAATTCAATCGAAAAATTATTAAGCAAAATTTCATTTAATTTACACTCAAATGTAATAAAAGAATTAAGCATCTTAAATAGTCAAACCTTCGCCCTATTAAATACAATAAAGAGCAATCGACTGAGTGAGTAACGGGTTAGGATCCAATAATTGATTCTCTATTTCATGATATGCCATCACAATTCCGTCCTTGATTGCATAGAATGATTTCTATATTTTTATACCTTATTATTAGTGAAGAAATACGCAATCAATTGAACATATACAAAAAAACAATCCTGTCTACCGGCATCAAAATTTTATCCGAAACTATCCCTTATGTAAAATCATTTTCACTTGGCTTTTGGTTTAACGTAGGATCGCGGGATGAAAACTCAAAGAACAATGGAATCAGTCATTTTATTGAACATATGCTTTTCAAGGGGACGCAAAAACGTTCTGCTCGAAAAATTGCCGATGAAATTGAATCGTGCGGCGGTTACCTCAACGCTTTTACTTCGAAGGAGCATACATGTTTTTATGGGCGCGGGCTTTCCGAGCATCTCCCCAAAACATTCAATGTGCTTGCAGATATGATTCAAAATCCATCGTTCAAACCTGTGGAAATAAAAAAGGAAGCCGGCGTTGTTATAGATGAGTTATGCGATATTGAGGATAATCCCGAAGAGTTAATTTTTGATAAGTTTGAGGAAATAATTTATTCGGGTAACCCGCTTAGCATGCCCATTATCGGAACTCAAAAAAATATTAAAAGTTTTTCTCAACTTGATCTTTTTAATTTCATAAAAGAGAAATATACCGCAAACAGGTTGATTATAGCCGCTTCCGGCTCGGTTGACCATGAGCAGATTGTTAAACTCACAGAAAAATTTTTATTAAAAGATTTGGGAACTTCGCCTTTGAAAAGAAGATATATTTCATCTCATGCGCTGCCTAACCGGCTTGAAATTATTGAGAAAGAAATACAGCAGGTTCATGCAATTATCGGCAGAACAACAAAGGGAAGCAAAGAAGATAAACGGGATGAAGCAGCCGTACTTGCTCAGCTTCTTGGAGAAGGCAGCAGTTCGCGTTTGTTTCAGGCAGTGAGAGAAAGAAATGGAATTGCCTATCAGGTCAACTCGTTTTTAAATTCGTTTTATGATATCTCATCTTTCGGTGTTTATCTTTCAACTAATGAAAAAATGATGGATAAAGCGTTAAGCATAATCATGAAGGAGTTTAAGAAACTCCGCGAAAAAAGAATTTCTGAACGTGAACTGAAAAAAGCGAAGGAATCACTCAAAGGGAGTTTTATTCTTCATCTTGAAAGCACAACCAACAGGATGATGCGAATTGCTCAGAGCGAATTATATTTTAACAGAATAAAACATACCGATGAAATAATAAAAAGTATCGATGCCGTGACGGCAGATAATATACTTGAACTTTCCAACCAGTTACTTGATGAAAATACTTTCATTAAACTTATAATAAAATCGAAAGATGCTATGATTCTTTCCGCCGCTTAATTATAGTTTTATTTATCTTTGCAGTAGTCTATGTAGTCTAATTAAATTTTTAACGGAGTAAAAAATGGTAGAAAAAAAAATAATCCCGGCTATTAGAACAAACAATATAACTTATGCAGTTCGTGACATTGTCGTCCTTGCTAATGAAGTTGCAAAGAGCGGTAAAGAAATGCTCTATTTAAATATCGGCGACCCAAACCTGTTTGATTTTGAACCGCCGCGCCACATGATAGAAGCGACTTACCAGGCAATGCTAAAAAATTTCAACGGGTATTCACCTTCTTCCGGAATTAAATCTGCAGTTGATGCAATTGGTCTTGAAGCCGAGAAAAAAGGCATTAAAAATATTCGTGATATTTTTGTAACAACCGGAGCCAGCGAAGCAATTGATGTGTGTTTGACTGCTCTTGTAAACGAAGGCGAAAATGTTCTTACTCCCACGCCCGGTTACCCTCTTTATACCGCCATAGGAAGCAAACTTCAAACCATGGAAAATCCATATTACTTAAATGAAGAAAACGATTGGCAGCCCGATATAGAGGACATTAAAAGTAAAATCAATAATAAAACGCGCGCTATAATTTTAATTAATCCGAATAATCCAACAGGCTCTAACTGCGCAACAGAAACATTAAAACAAATTGTCGAAATTGCTCTTCAGAATAATCTTGTAATTTTTGCAGATGAAATTTATGATAAACTTTTGATGGACGGACAGAAGCATTTGTCTATCGCTTCCTTAAATAGCGATGCTTCTATAATTACGTTTGGCGGACTTTCAAAAAACTACATGGTCCCTGGATTCAGAATTGGCTGGGGAATTGTAAGCGGTAATCAATCCGTTCTAAAAGATTATATTGAAGCAATCAACAAACTTCTCCGTGCGCGTTTATCAGCTAATCATCCTGAACAATACGGTATTCCGGTTGCGCTTGGGGGCGATCATTCACATTTAGAGCTTGCGATAGAAAAACTTACGCGCCGAAGAAATATGACCGTGGAAATGTTAAATTCAATTCCCGGAATTTCTTGTGTAAAACCGGAAGGCGCTTTTTATGCATTCCCGCAGCTTCATATTAATCAGCCTGATAGCCAATGGGTTTCGGAACTTATTAAAGAGACAGGTGTGGTTGTTGTCCCTGGTTCCGGATTTGGACAAAAGCCGGGCACGCAGCATTTTAGAGTTGTTTTTCTTCCACAGGATGAAGTGCTTGAAAAAGCATATAAAAGTATAGCTTTATTCATGAGTAAATTTCTTGAAAAATATGAAAATTCAGGATCATAAAACTAATTGACTTTTCGTCACGGAGAATTAAGAGGCAATAAATTGTCGCCGGATAATCTATTTGAAATGTGTATAGATCGATAAATCACACTTAGTATTATTTATAGGATTTTTTTAGATTTAACACTCGAATTTATAAAATTTATGAAATTAAAAATCTTAGTAGTTGTTAAGGATTTGTGATGCCAAAATTAATTATTGATGGACAGGAAATAGAATTTCAACAAGGACAGACTGTAATACAGGCTGCACTTAAACATGGAATTGATATTCCTCACTTTTGCTGGCACCCTAAACTTTCGGTCTCGGGCAACTGCCGGGTTTGCCTGGTTGAAATAGAAAAAATGCCCAAGCTTGTAATAGCCTGCTCTACTCTTGCCTCTGAAGGAATGATTGTTCATACACAATCCGAAAAAACGCTTGCCGCCCGCAATGCAGTTATGGAATTTATACTTATCAATCATCCTCTTGATTGCCCAATTTGCGATGAAGCCGGTGAGTGTAAACTTCAGGATTACGCTTATCAGCACAGCCCGGGTGAAAGCCGTTTTGTTGAAGAAAAACAACATAAAGATAAACGCGTCCCGGTCGGTCCTTTTGTTATGCTGGATGTGGAAAGGTGTATTATGTGCTCGCGTTGTATTCGTTTTTGCGATGAAATTGCTAAAGACCCGGAATTAACTTTTACTAAAAGAGGCGATAGAGTTACATTAGCAACTTACCCGGGCAGAGAAATGGATAACCCTTATTCATTAAACACAACAGATATATGTCCGGTTGGAGCATTAACTAATCGCGACTTCCGCTTCCATGCCCGTGTTTGGGATATGTCTTCCACAAAATCAATCTGCACAGGATGTGCCCGCGGATGTAATACAGAAGTTTGGGTGCGCAACAACGAAATAATGCGATTAACCCCGCGCTACAATGAAGAAGTTAATAGCTATTGGATGTGCGATAGCGGCAGGTTAAACACATGGAAATTTGTAAATGCAGAAGACCGGGTAAATAGTCCGCAGCTACGCCGGGATGGGTTGCTCGTTAAGGTTGGTTGGGATGAAGCCTTTTCTGCAGCCGCTTCAGAAATAAAATTAATAGGGAAGGAAGAAATAGCATTCATCGGCTCTGCATTTGCTACAAATGAAGACAATTATGTTTTTGCCAAATTTGCTAAATCAGTATTTGGAAGTAAACACTTAGATTTTATTCGTTATACAGATCCCTCTTTCGGCGATGACATCTTGAGAAGGAACGATATAACTCCAAATTCTCTTGGCGCCGAACTTTCCGGTGTTGCCCCTTCTAAATCGGGAAAAAATATTTATGAGATAATTGAAGGAATAAAAACAGGAAAAATTAAGGCTCTGTTCGTCATGGAAGATGATCCGGTTGCTGCATACTCCGAATTAGAAAGTTTGTTTTCAAAACTTGATTTGTTAATTGTTCATGCAACTAATTATAATAAGACAACACAACTTGCCGATATAGTTTTTCCCGCTGCAACATTCGCAGAAAAAAATGGTACAATGGTCAACTTCAAGAGAGTAATTCAAAGATTAAGACCTGCAACTTCTACAATAGAACTTGACCGTTCACTCAACGGTATGAGTATGAGCAGGCTTGATAAATTCGGAACTAAATTCGACAAATGGGCTCAGAGCACAAAACGTGATGCACGCCCATCATGGAAAATCTTAACCGGACTTGCAGCGGCACTTGGAACAAAATATAAATATCAAATTGCTGAAGATGTATTCGAAGAATTAGCTTCGGCAGTTGATGCTTTCCGCGGTATTAATTATGATGATATCGGTGAGATCGGTATAAAAATAAAAAAAGAATTTACCGCAGTAGAAAAAGTTTAATGGAGCTTGAGTAAAACATGAGTACTTGGGAAATAGTAATTTTTACGCTTATTAAGATACTTGTCATCTTTACAATAATGATGCTTACAGTATCTTATCTTGTTTATTTCGAAAGAAGAATTAGCGCCTGGACGCAGAACCGTCTCGGTCCTAACCGTGTGGGATGGGAAGGCGTGCTTCAACCTTTTGCAGATGTATTTAAACTTTTGCTCAAAGAAGATATTGTCCCGGAACAAGCCGAAAAAAAAATTCATTCACTTGCTCCTGTGATAGCACTATTTGTGGCGTTCACAACTTATGCGGTAATCCCAATTGGTCCTTCCTTCAATTTCTTCGATTATAACATTTCACTCGTTGTTGCCGATGTTAATATGGGAATTTTATACGTATTAGCTTTAACATCCCTTGGTGTTTATGCTATTACACTTGCGGGCTGGTCATCCGGTAGTAAATATTCTTTATTAGGCGGAATCCGTTCTTCAGCCCAAATGATTTCTTATGAAATTTCGATGGGCTTCTCAGTCGGCGGAGTAATTTTATTATCAGAATCACTTAGACCTATTGCAATTGTCGAAAGCCAGGGCTTATGGATGTGGAATGCGTGGATTCAACCGATTGGATTTATTACTTTTTTAGTTTCCGCCTTTGCAGAAACAAACAGACTGCCTTTCGATTTACCGGAAGCCGAACCTGAATTGGTTGGCGGCTTTCATACGGAATATAGCAGTATGAAATTTGCCGGATTTTTCCTGGCTGAATACGCGAACATGATTATTTCCAGCGCCTTAATTATTACTTTGTACCTGGGTGGTTATCAAATACCATTTATTGATATTACAACTCTCGGTCTTGCTCATTGGTTCGAAGTGCTGATTTACATTACTGCTTTCTTTTTCAAGATGGGCGCATTGTTGTTTTTCTTTCTCTGGGTACGCTGGACTATTCCGCGTTTTAGGTATGATCAATTAATGAACCTCGGTTGGAAAGTAATGTTTCCTTTAGCTTTGCTCAATATTATTTGGGTTGCGGTTCTAATTATGGTTTTTAACTTGTAAAAAAAATAAAGTAGTGGATAAATATTTTAATGAAATATTAATCCTATGGAGATTTGATGGCTGAAAGAATAAGAAAAGAAGATCTAAATTTTTTAGAAAGGTTGTACATCCCTGAAATAGTTAAGGGCTTAGCTTTAACATTAAAGGTTATGTTCAAACCTAAGTTTACTATGGAATATCCGGAAGTAAAATTTATTCCACCGTCATCTTATAGGGGCAGACCTGTGCTCGTTATGGAAGAAGATGGAACCGAAAGATGCGTTGCATGTGGATTGTGCTCACGCGTTTGTCCGCCGCTTGCAATCCAGGTTCAAGCAGCCGAAACAGAAAGTGAAAAAGAGAGATATCCCGAAAAGTTTGAAATTAATATGATTCGATGTATATTCTGTGGGTTTTGTGAAGAAGTTTGTCCCGAAGAAGCAATTGTGATGAGTAAAGATTACGAGTTGGCATTTACCAACCGGGAAGATGCACTTTATGGCAAAGAAAAATTGCTTGTCCCTGTGCATCAGCTTCAAGACAGAATTGATTTTCTGCGTAATTATAAATAGATAGAAAGTAGCCGGTTCAGATTTAACTGGATTTATGCAAAGAAAAATCAATATATTATTAGCAGTGCTTTTACTTACTTGTTTTGTTAACGCACGTCCTTTTGAGGAGAACTATAAATTAGTTTATCCCAAAGTAATACCTTTTAATAGCCAGTTTGATGTTTCACTCGTAACGTATAATTCTTTCTCCGAGGCAGATGAATTGCAAATATTCATTGCCCCCGATCCCAGAATATTTATTTCGGGGGTTTTACTTCGTACACTTTCAGAGGAAACCTCCTTCAACACTGTAAATGATTATCTTTCAAACTATGAGGGGAATGTTTATTCCTTTTCAATCAAATTGAAAGATTCTTCACTATCGCCGGGTAATTTTTTTCAATTACTATTCACATTTAAAACCGAAACCAGCGAAAATTCCCTTTTAAGGTTTTATGGGATATTTAAAAAAGAAGGTAAAGTTATCGGTTTTCTCAACAGTTCACACCCAACCGATGAGAATAAAGAAAGATTTATAACGGCACATTTAAAGTTTTACAAACCTCAAAAAAATGCCGGAAGGGCTTTACTATTAGAAAAAAAGAGCCACCTTTCTTTTTCGATTGATAAACTTCCAGTGAAAAGATTATTAAGTGAATTCT
Source organism: Ignavibacteria bacterium CG2_30_36_16 (assembly GCA_001873185.1). Classification (GTDB taxonomy): domain Bacteria; phylum Bacteroidota; class Ignavibacteria; order Ignavibacteriales; family Ignavibacteriaceae; genus CG2-30-36-16. Next base: position 14,987 of record MNYQ01000089.1, read on the forward strand.
GGCTAAGGATAGGCGAACCAGGGCAAGAGGTTTTGACAGTTAGAAATACCTTAACTGGACAAAAAGAATTTGTCCTTAAGGTTAATGAATTTCAGATGCTTCACCCAAAAGTTGAATCCGCATCGCTCGAATTTTTAGCACCGTATTTTATAGGAAGAAAAACTTGGTCGCATATTTCTATTTTATTTTCAACCGAAAAAAATACAGCAAACTTTTATTGCGATAAAATTTTATTTGCTAAAATAAAATTTACCTCTTTGTTGTCTGCCGGTAATTATGAGTTTAGTTTTAATGGAAATGAAAATGATAAAAAATTCTCCATAGATTTACTTCGCTTTATCGATTTAAATAATACTCTTGATGTCGCTTTCTTGAACAAGAATTATAATGATTTTAGTGCCGACTCATCTTCAGTTATAGTCGCTTTTAAATTTGATGAACCGCTTCAAGATTATGTAGATAAAAATAATTATTCGGTGATATTTGAAAACCCGCAGTACGTTAAATCAACCGCCCCTATTTTTACGCGCGCGCCGGAACTGAATATCGAATTTTTAAGCAACGCATATGAATTAAGCTGGACTGGTGGAGATTATAAGCAGGCGGAAAAGTACGATCTTGAAAAATCGATTGACAATAAAAGTTTTCAAACTATTTTTTCGGTGCAGGCAGACAATTCTGCAGGTGCAGAGTATTCATATATTGATGCAATCGAGGCGAATGCCGAAATTGTTTATTACCGGGTTAGGCAGGCAAATTATGATGGTGCTAATGTTTATTCGGCTCAAATAAAAGTTGGGCAAGGCGAAAGTGAACCTATAATATTAGCTCAAAATTTTCCGAATCCATTCAATCCTAAAACAAGTATTGAGTTTGAACTTCTTAAAGATTCGGAAGTTAATATTACAATTTACAATCTTGAAGGACAGCAAGTTACAAAATTATTTCAAGGGCAGCTTTCTAAAGGAGTCCACAAATTTACTTTTGATGGCTCCGGTTTAACCTCAGGAATATATCTTTATAAAGTTACTACTCCATCTTTCAACACTACACGCAAAATGGTTCTTACCAAATGATTTCCTTTATTTTGGTAATTGGATTTTTTTAGTATTTTTTAATAAACACTTATTTAATACTTGAAAGGGAACTATGCTTTCGAGAGTATTTTCAAGTTCGACATATGGTATCGATGCTTTTATTGTTGAAGTTGAAACAAATGTAGAAAAAAACATTCCTTCTTTTGTAATTGTTGGTTTACCAGATAATGCAGTAAAAGAAAGCCGTGAGCGTGTAAGCGCTGCAATAAAAAATAGCGGATTCGATTTTCAGGCAAAAAAAATTACCGTTAATCTTGCACCTGCTGATATAAAAAAAGAAGGCAGCGCCTTCGACCTTCCCCTTGCTATTGGACTTCTTGCAGCTAACGATATAGTTTCTAATAATCTATTAGACGATTCAGTTATTCTTGGTGAGCTTTCGCTTGATGGCAGGCTTCGCCCCGTCCGTGGGGGATTGCCAATTGCAGTAGAAGCTAAAAAGAGGGGATTAAAAAGAGTTATTCTACCACTCGAATCTGCTCCCGAAGCATCAATTGTTGATGGAATAGAAGTATACGGATTTGAATTTTTTGAAGAAGTAGTAAAGTTTTTAAATGGTGAGCTTCAGAAAGAAAAAGTTTACACAGATAAAGAAGCATTATTTTCTCAGGTTAATAAATATCAACTCGACTTTTCAGACGTAAAAGGGCAGGAAAATGTTAAACGGGCGCTTGAAGTTGCTGCGGCAGGAAGCCACAATATTTTGATGATTGGTCCGCCCGGGTCCGGGAAAACAATGCTTGCCAAGCGATTGCCAACCATACTGCCTCCTTTGACTTTCGAAGAAGCGTTGGAAACAACAAAAATACATTCGGTCGCTGGAATTCTACAAAAAGAAAAAGCCCTTATTACGGAAAGACCATTCAGAAGCCCGCACCACACAGTAAGCGATGCAGCTCTTGTCGGCGGCGGTTCATTCCCCAGACCGGGAGAAGTTTCTTATGCTCATCACGGTGTTTTATTTTTAGATGAACTACCCGAATTTAAAAAAAATGTGCTCGAAGTTTTAAGACAACCTCTTGAAGACGCACGCGTTACCGTAAGCCGCTCAAAATTATCACTCGAATTTCCGGCTAATTTTATGCTTGCTGCAGCGATGAATCCTTGCCCGTGCGGATTTTTTACCGATCCCCAAAAACAATGTACATGCACTCCGCCTCAAATTCAAAAGTATATGGCAAGAATTTCTGGACCGCTGTTGGACAGAATTGACATTCACATTGAAGTTCCTGCGGTCAAATATAAAGAGTTGGCGGGGCACGTGAAGGGAGAAACCTCAAATGAAATTAGAGAAAGAGTAATTAAAGCAAGAAAAATACAATTACAGAGATTCTTCAACATTAAACATATTTTTAATAATGCAGACATGGGTACAAAAGAAGTTCGGCAATATTGTGCTCTTGATAATGCAGGTTCCGAACTCTTAAAAATGGCGATGACAAAATTGGGATTATCTGCTCGTGCTTATGACAGAATTTTAAAAGTCAGCCGTACAATTGCTGATTTGGAAGGGGTGAGCAATATACTTTCCCAGCATATTAGCGAAGCCATTCAATACCGAAGTTTAGATCGAGAACTCTGGAAACATTAACCTTTGCAGAAAAAGTATTTAAAAAGGTGTTTTTTTATTAAAATAATTTCTCGATATTCACCACCCCTGTTTTTAGAATTACTATTTTACAAACTTGTACTGAATATTTGCTTTTCTGTTAGAATAAAAATATATTTGTTGCTCGTTTTTTATTCGGGCGGACGCCGGAGTTGGAGAGCCGGGGCGGACTGTAAATCCGTTGGCAAACGCCTTTGGGGGTTCGAATCCCTCGCCGCCCACAAAATTTTTAATAATTATGAGAAATTATCTCTAATTATTTTCTGCGAATAGACAGAAAAGCCATTTATTCTTTTGAATGCGGGAGTAACTCAGTTGGCTAGAGTCACAGCCTTCCAAGCTGTTGGTCGCGGGTTCGAGTCCCGTCTCCCGCTCGATGAAATTCGCAGTTTACATATTGAAGAGCGAAAAGTTTAATCGGTTTTATATCGGTCAAACAAAAGATTTGGAAAAACGGATTGAACATCATAACAGTTCAAAGGCGAGATGGACGAAAAGATATCAGCCGTGGGTTCTTGTACATTTTGAAGAATATGAAAGCCGGGCTGAAGCGTTAAAAAGAGAGACGGCTCTTAAATCGCTAAAAAACATCAGTCGATTTTTAGAAGAACGTGTTGGCTAGAGTCCAGTTTCTATCGATAGATAATAGTTGATATTTATTTATCTAGATAAAAACTAACCATGTTCTCTTTCAAAGAATAAACAGAAAAAAAAATAATCCTTTCGAGGAATTTTGTTGTTTTAAAATGCTGACGTAGCTCAGTTGGTAGAGCACATCCTTGGTAAGGATGAGGTCACCGGTTCAATCCCGGTCGTCAGCTCAACTAAAATGAAATTATTGTAAATATTTTCGCTAAGTCGGATTTAATTTAAAAGTTAAGTGAAGCATCATGAGAGATATAATAACTTTAGAATGCACTGAGTGCAAAAGAAGAAACTACACAACTACAAAAAATAAGAGACTTCATCCCGGCAGAGTTGAGTTTAAAAAATATTGCCGCTGGGATAGAAAACAAACTGTTCATAAAGAAACTAAGTAAAATTGTTACGTCAGTGGCTCAATTGGTAGAGCAGCGGTCTCCAAAACCGCAGGTTGGGGGTTCGAGTCCCTCCTGACGTGCTGAATTAATATAGAGATTCGTATGAAAGAAAAAATTATAAATTTCTTCAACGATGTGGTTAAGGAAATGAAAAAAGTTACCTGGCCTACTAAAGAAGAATTAAAAGAATCGACAACAGTTGTGATTGTTGTTTGCATGCTAATTGCCGCTTTTACGTATGTAATAGATATGGCAATTAATCAATTATTTAAAGGAATCTTTTAGGTTACCTAAATGGATTATAAATGGTACGTAGTTAGAACTTTTTCGGGACACGAGAATAAAGTAAAAACAATGCTTGAAACTGAACTTGGCGAGAACGAAAAGTTAAGAGCAAAGATTCAGGCTATACTCGTTCCTATGGAAAAAGTTTTTGAGGTTAAAGACGGCAAGAAAAAGAGCCGGACGAAGAATTTTTTTCCCGGTTATATTTTGGTGCAAGCCGATTTAGATAATCAAGTAAAAGATTTTATAACGAACACTCCTTCCGTTATGGGCTTCCTTGGTACGCCAAATAATCCAAACCCGCTTCAACCGGAAGAGGTCAAAAGAATTGTTGGAAGAATAACTCAGGACGAAAACAGCGAAAGAATGGAAACTATATTCCGCAGCGGAGATTTAGTTAAAATTATTGACGGTCCATTTAACAACTTCAGCGGAACTGTTCAGGAAGTGAACGAAGAAAAAATGAAAATCAAAGTGATGGTTTCTATTTTTGGAAGAAAAACTCCTGTGGAAATAGATTTTGTACAAGCAGAATTAGAAAAATAAATAAATATTTATAGTGGTAGGTTAATATATGGCTAAGAAAATAACCGGATACATCAAGTTACAAATACCGGCTGGTAAAGCAAATCCTTCTCCTCCTGTAGGACCCGCACTCGGACAGAAGGGCGTTAATATAATGGAATTTTGTAAACAGTTTAACGCAAGAACTTCAGATAAAGGCGGATTAATAATCCCAGTTGTTATAACTGTATTTTCAGACAAATCTTTTACATTTATCACCAAAACTCCTCCTGCTGCAGTTTTACTAAAAAGAGCAGCAAAGGTTGAAAAAGGCTCGGCAGAACCAAATAGAAATAAAGTTGCCAAAGTTTCTAAAAAACAGGTTAAGGAAATTGCCGAACTCAAGATGCCTGATCTTAATGCATTTGATGTTGAACATGCGATGAACATGGTTGCCGGTACTGCCCGCAGTATGGGTTTTACTGTAGAAGATTAAAAAAAAAGAATTGATGGTGTAGCAATGCAAAAAACTAAAAGAAACAAAGCAATTTCAGAAAATGTTGATATTTCAAAAGAGTATTCTCTTCTTGATGCCGTTAACGTACTAAAAGAACAATCAAAAGTTAAATTTGTGGAATCACTGGATTGTGCAATTAGATTGGGAGTCGATCCGCGGCATGCCGACCAGATGATAAGAGGCACAGTAACATTACCAAACGGAACCGGTAAAGAAGTAAAAGTTTTAGTAATTGCAAGAGGTGCAAAAGCAGAAGAAGCTCTTACTGCCGGTGCCGACTTTGCCGGATTTGAAGAATATCTTGAAAAAATTAAAGGCGGTTGGGCAGACATAGATGTTATAGTTTCCACTCCTGACGCAATGGGTGAACTTGGCAAACTTGGTAGAATTTTAGGACCTAAGGGACTTATGCCTAACCCTAAAAGCGGCACAGTTACTATGGATGTTGCCAAAGCCGTAAAAGAAGTTAAAGCCGGTAAGATTGAATTCCGTGTTGAGAAAACCGGTATTATTCATACTTCACTTGGCAAATTAAATTTTGACGCTGATAAATTGGTTGAAAATGCCCGTGCATTTATTAATACAATTATCAAATTAAAACCTGCATCTGCAAAAGGGCAGTATTTAAAGAGTTTATATCTTTCATCTACAATGGGTCCAGGTTTGAAAATAAATAAAGATGAAGCTGCGGCTATTTAAAAGTTTACGCACTCAATCCAATGCTTCTAACCTGCTATTTGTTTGCAGGTCAACTCGATTAATTAATTATCTGCTTTGGGAGTAAAATGAACAAGAATGAAAAAGCTGATGTTGTAGCGAAAGTGAAAGAAATGCTGGATGCTTCTTCGGCACTTTATGTGACCGATTATGCCGGTATCTCTGTAGCAGATATAAGCAATATCAGGAATGAATTTCGACAGAACAATGTAAAGTATAAAGTATATAAAAATACTTTATTTAAAAGAGCTCTTGCAGAGTCGGGTAAGTATAACAAACTTTCCGATCATCTGGTCGGAATGTCTGGTTACGCATTTGCCGCCGCCGAAAATCCGGTTGCACCGGCAAAGATCATCAAAAAATATTTTGATGCTCATCAAAAGCTTGCACTAAAAGCCTGTTATATAGAAAATCAGTTTTACGAAGGCAGCCGCTTAAATGAGCTTGCTTCTCTGCCGTCGAAGAGCGAAATAATTGCGGGTATTCTTGCCAGCTTAAATTCCCCGGCTTCAGGTATTGTTGGAGCAATAAATGCTGTAATGAGAGACCTCGTTAGTGTTATAGACGAGATTTCAAAAAAACAAGCAGCATAAAACTTAGTTTTATTAAAGAAAAAAAAATTATTAGGAGAACCATAAAAATGTCAGAAAAAATTGCTGAAATCGTTGAGAAAATTAAAAGTTTATCACTTTTAGAAGCCTCCGAACTTAAGAAAGCTTTGGAAGAAGAGTTTGGCGTTACAGCCTCTGCCCCTATGATGATGGCAGGCGCTCCAGCCGCAGGAGCAGCCGCCGCACAGGAAGAAGAAAAAACTGAATTTGATGTTATACTTGTTTCTGTTGGCGACAAAAAAATAAATGTAATTAAAGTTGTAAGAGCCCATACAGGCCTTGGCTTAAAAGAAGCAAAAGATCTTGTTGATACAGCGCCGAAACCGGTTAAAGAAGGAATATCAAAAGATGAAGCTGAAAAGCTGAAAAAAGAATTCGAAGAGGCCGGAGCAACAGTAGAATTAAAATAAGACTGACACTTAAATATTTATTAAACATATTAAATTATCAAAAAGTGATAGGGCGGATTAGTGCGCCCTTATCGCTTTTTGCGTTATGTAAACATTGTTATTTAAGAGACGGAAATAAGAAGATTTCAAACCATATTTGGAGGTTTACAATTGGACAGTAACAGAATTTCCTTCGGCAAAATACCCTCTGTAATTGAAGTCCCGGATTTACTAGATATTCAGAACGCATCCTTTGAAGATTTTGTTCAGGTAAACACGCCTCCTGGCGAACGGGCAAACAAAGGACTACAGGCTGTGTTTACTAGTAATTTTCCGATATTCGATAATAAGGAAAATTTTAGATTAGATTTTTTAGAATATAATGTAGAAAAACCACGTTATTCAGTTGATGAATGCTTGGAGAGAGGTTTAACTTTTGCTGCTCCTCTCAAAGGCAAATTACGTTTATCAACTAAAGACGCGGAAACAGCAGGATTTGTGAACAGCGTTGAACAAGAAGTTTACCTTGGTAACCTTCCTTTTATGACTCGCAAAGGGACATTTGTAATCAACGGCGCTGAAAGAGTTGTCGTCTCCCAATTACATCGTTCTCCGGGTGTTGCTTTTTCGCAAACTGTACACCCCAATGGTACGCCTATTTATTCAGCTCGCATTATTCCTTTAAGAGGCTCATGGGTTGAATTTGCAACAGATATTAATTATGTGATGTACGTTTACATCGACCGAAGAAAAAAATTCCCTGCCACAACTTTATTACGTGCATTAAATTACGCCACCGATGACGCAATCTTATATCTCTTTAACCTTGTTGAAGAAATTGATGTTAAAAAAGTTAACGTAGAAGATTACATAGGTCGCATTATTGCAAGCGATGTCTTCGATGTGTCCACAGGTGAAATTTTCTTAACCCGCGATAGTATTCTTTCCGAAGAAGATATTGAAAGATTAAATGATGCTGAAGTTGATAGTATTAAATTAATAAAATCCGAGGCAAGTCCTGATCAGGATTTAGTTGTTAACACGCTTCGTAAAGATACATCCCACACTCGTGAGGAGGCTCTTTATGCTATTTACCGTCAATTACGTTCCGGTGAAGCTCCCGATTTAACAACTGCCGAAACCCTCATAGACAAATTATTCTTTAATGATAAACGTTACGATCTCGGCGAGGTTGGTCGTCATAGAATGAACGACAAACTAAAACTTGATGTTCCGCTCGGTAAAACTGTGCTTACCATTGAGGACATTGTTGCAATTATGACTTACATTATCAAGCTTAAAAACGGTAATGAAAGCGTAGACGACATAGATCATCTCGGTAATAGAAGAGTTAGAACTGTAGGCGAGCAGCTCGGTCAGCAGTTCAACATAGGTATGGCGCGTATGGCTCGTACAATTAAAGAACGAATGAACATGCGCGACAACGAGAACTTTACTCCGCAGGATCTTGTAAATGCAAGAACAATTAGCTCCGTTATTAATGCATTCTTCGGTACGAATCAGCTTTCGCAATTTATGGATCAAACAAATCCTCTTGCGGAATTAACGCACAAGAGAAGAATGTCTGCACTAGGACCTGGCGGCTTAACCCGTGAAAGAGCCGGCTTCGAAGTTCGAGACGTTCACTATACACATTACGGGCGCCTCTGTCCAATAGAAACGCCGGAAGGTCCAAATATCGGTCTAATTTCTTCATTGACAATTTACTCGAGAGTAAATCGTTATGGATTTTTAGAAGCACCTTACAGGAAAGTGGAAAATGGAAATGTTTCTTCTAAAGTAGATTATTTAACTGCCGAACAAGAAGATCATTTTACAATCGCTCAGGCTAATGCGCCATTAAATGATAAACAGCGGTTTGTTAACGACAGGGTTAAATCGAGATTTAAAGGTGAATTCCCAATCGTAACTCCGGATACGGTACAATATATGGACGTTGCCCCGGCGCAAATTGTAAGCGCTGCAGCTGCTCTGATTCCATTCCTCGAACACGATGATGCCAACAGAGCGCTCATGGGTTCAAACATGCAGCGTCAAGCTGTTCCTCTGCTTAGACCTAAAGCGCCTATAGTTGGAACCGGTCTTGAAAGAAAAGTTGCCTTTGATTCTCGAGCAATGGTTACTGCGGATGATGATGGTATAATTGAATATGTTGATGCAAACAAAATAATAGCGAGATACGACCTCAACCCAAACAGCGTTGAAGCATTAACAACATTTAATGACGTTAAAAAAGTTACATATACACTTACTAAATTTCATGGAACAAACCAGGAAACATGCGTAAACCAAAGACCAATTGTCAAAGAAGGACAGCGAATCAAAAAAGGAGATGTACTTGCAGACGGCACAGCAACCGAAGGCGGAGATCTTGCTCTTGGTAGAAACGTACTTGTTGCATTCATGCCCTGGCGCGGTTACAATTTTGAAGATGCTATCATCATAAGCGAACGTGTTGTTTCTGGTGATGTTTACACGTCAATACACATTGAAGAATTTGAACTTCAAGTTCGCGAAACAAAACGCGGCGAAGAAGAATTAACAAGAGAAATACCTAATGTTAGTGAAGAAGCTGTTCGAAATCTCGATGAAGACGGAATTATTCGTGAAGGTGCCGAAGTAAAAGAAAATGATATTCTTATTGGTAAAATTACTCCAAAGGGCGAAACCGATCCAACGCCGGAAGAAAAACTTTTACGTGCGATATTCGGTGATAAAGCCGGCGACGTTAAAGATGCTTCACTGAAAGCACCTCCAGGACTTAAAGGCATAGTTATAAAAACCAGACTTTTCAGCCGTAAAAAGCGCGACAACGAAGCTAAAAAAGTTGAAAAGAAAATACTCGATAACCTTGAATCTGCACATGAAAAAAACAAGAAAGAGCATTATACAAAATTAGTTGAAAAGCTAACCAGGCTTGCCGAAGGGCAAACTACCGTTGGTATTAGAGACCTTGACGGAAGTATTGTTATGCGTAATGGTGTAACGATTAAAGAAACTACATTCTCTTCCATGGAAGATGTAACCAAACTTGATTATACACTCGACTGGTTTGAGTCTAAAAAAATTAATAGCAACATCAAACTCTTATTCCGCCACTATTTCGATTATCTTGCAGAAATTGAAGAAGATTATAAGAGAGATAAAGTCAAAATCACAAGCGGAGATGAACTTCCTCCCGGAATTGTTCAACTTGCAAAAGTTTATGTTGCAAAAAAACGCAAACTATCTGTCGGTGATAAAATGGCAGGGCGCCATGGTAACAAAGGTGTTGTTGCTAAAATTGTTCCGCAAGAAGATATGCCCTATTTACCTGACGGAACTCCGGTGGATATAGTTCTTAATCCGCTCGGCGTACCTTCCCGAATGAATCTTGGTCAACTTTACGAAACTGCTCTAGGTTGGGTTGGCAAAAAGCTCGGCGTTAAATTTGCAACTCCAATTTTTGACGGCGCTAAAGTTGAAGACGTTGACGCCTGGCTCATAAAAGCTGGTCTGGAAGCCGGTAGCAAAACAACGCTTATCGACGGACGAAGTGGTGAAGAATTTCATCAGCAAGTTACCTGCGGATATATTTACATGCTTAAACTAAGCCACCTGGTGGATGATAAAATCCACGCCCGTTCAATTGGACCATATTCACTGATAACACAGCAGCCACTCGGAGGTAAGGCTCAGTTTGGCGGGCAACGTTTTGGAGAAATGGAAGTGTGGGCGCTTGAAGGATATGGCGCATCACATATTTTACAAGAAATATTGACAATTAAAAGTGACGACGTTGCCGGTAGAGCAAAAACATATGAAGCGATTGTGAAAGGTGAAAACTTACTGGAACCGAATGTTCCTGAGTCGTTCAATGTGTTAATTAAAGAGCTCCAGGGATTGGGTCTCGACATAAAAATAACTTAACATATTTTGAACATTATTTTCACTAGAAATTAGGAGATATAAAATGCCTTTTAGAGTTCAAGAAAATGCAATGCGTGATATACATAATATCACAATTAGTTTAGCAAGTCCGGATGATGTATTATCAAGATCATACGGCGAAGTTACAAAACCGGAAACAATAAACTACAGATCATTTCGTCCTGAAAAAGACGGTTTGTTTTGTGAGAAAATATTTGGGCCCACGCGTGATTGGGAATGTTTTTGCGGTAAATATAAAAGAATACGTTACAAAGGTATCATTTGCGACCGGTGCGGCGTGGAAGTTACTCAAAAAAGTGTTCGCCGCGAAAGAATGGGGCACATTGGTCTCGCTGTTCCGGTTGTTCATATCTGGTTCTTCCGTTCTCAACCTTCAAAGATTGGTAATATAATCGGGTTGAGTCTCAAAGAACTTGAAAAAGTTATTTATTACGAATCTTATGTAGTTATCAGCCCCGGTCCAACAGGATTAAGTCGGCTCGATCTTATTTCCGAAGATCAGTACTTTGAAGTTTTAAATTCTCTTCCTCAAGGAAATGAAAAATTAGACGTTTCTGATCCGAAAAAATTTATCGCCAAAATTGGCGGTGATGCAGTAAAAGAGATTCTCAAAAATACCGATGTCGAAAAACTTTCAAAAGAATTGAGAGATCAACTTAAAGTTGAAACTTCTCAGCAAAAAAAACAGGACCTTCTTAAGAGACTTAGAGTTATCGAGGCTTTCAAAGAGTCTGAGGACAAAGTTCCTAACAAGCCTGAGTGGATGGTACTTAACTATATACCTGTTATTCCGCCGGAATTAAGACCACTGGTTCCTCTCGAAGGCGGTCGTTTTGCAACGAGCGATCTGAATGATCTCTATAGAAGAGTCATCATCCGGAATAATCGTTTAAAAAGATTAATAGATATTAAAGCTCCCGAAGTAATTCTTCGTAACGAAAAAAGAATGCTGCAGGAAGCTGTTGACGCGCTCTTTGACAATTCGAGAAGAGGAAGCGCAGTCAGAAGCGATAATAATCGTCCGCTTAAATCTCTTAGCGATATGCTTAAAGGTAAACAAGGGCGGTTCCGTCAAAACCTTCTTGGTAAAAGAGTCGATTATTCCGGACGTTCGGTAATTGTTGTTGGTCCGGAACTAAAGCTGCACCAGTGCGGACTTCCGAAAGATATGGCGGTTGAACTATTCAAACCCTTTATCATTCGTAAACTAATTGAACGTGGTCATAATAAAACTGTAAAAAGTGCAAGAAAAGTTGTTGACCGAAAAGATGACATCATATGGGATATTCTTGAAAAAGTTATCAAAGCTCACCCAATACTTCTTAACCGCGCTCCAACGCTTCATAGGCTTGGTATTCAGGCTTTTCAGCCTATACTAATTGATGGTCGTGCAATACAACTTCATCCAATGGTCTGTACAGCATTCAACGCAGATTTTGACGGTGACCAGATGGCAGTTCACGTTCCACTTTCTTTCGAAGCCCAACTTGAAGCATCATTGTTAATGCTCTCAAGTCACAATATACTTTCTCCGCAAAATGGAAGTCCGATTGTTGTTCCTACACAGGATATAGTTCTTGGATGTTATTATTTAACAAAATTTAAAGAGGGTGAATTGGGAGAGGGAATGACGTTCGGTTCAGCGGACGAAGTTATAATTGCATATAACAATAAAGTTGTAAAGCTCCATACAAAAATTAAAGTGCGCATCAGAGGAGAAATGATTGAAACTACTGTTGGCAGAGTCATTTTCAATCAAATTGTTCCCGAAGAAATGGGATTTTTCAACCAGCTTCTAATCAAAAAGACATTCGGCGGTTTCATCGGTCAAGTTTTCATGAAAATGGGAAACAAAGTAACAGCTAAATTTCTTGATGATCTTAAAGAACTTGGATTCAGGTATTCAACTGCGGGAGGCTTATCAGTTTCTTACGCCGATATGATTATACCGGAGGAAAAAGTTAACCTTATTTCTAAAGCAAATAAAAAAGTTGGTGACATTCTTAACGAACACGAAATGGGTGTCATTACAGATGCCGAACGTTATAATAAAATAATTGACGTTTGGACGCATACTGCGAATGACGTTGCCCGTGCTTTGATGGAAAAATTAAGAGTTCATAACCACGGCTTCAATTCATTACATATGATGGTTGATTCCGGTGCTCGAGGTTCACAAGAACAAGTTCGTCAGCTTGCCGGTATGAGAGGGTTGATGATGAAACCCCAAAAAACATTATCGGGACAGGCCGGCGAGATTATCGAAAATCCGATTGTAGCAAACTTCAAAGAAGGTCTATCAGTACTTGAGTATTTCATTTCCACTCATGGTGCGCGAAAAGGTCTTGCCGATACTGCACTTAAAACGGCAGACGCAGGTTACTTAACAAGGAGACTTGTTGACGTTTCTCAGGACGTGATAATTAACGAAATAGATTGCGGTACAATCCTTGGCATTGAAGTAACTGCTCTTAAAGATGTTGAGCAAGAAAGAGAACCTCTCGCAGAACGTATCACCGGACGTGTTGCGCAAGAAGACGTTTATGACCCGCGCACAGATGAAGTAATTGTGTCGGCTGGAGAAACAATTACAGAAATTATTGCTGAAAAAATTGAAGATGCAAGTATCGAGTCTGTATATATCAGAACTGTTCTTACTTGCGAATCAAAGCGTGGAGTTTGTGCCAAGTGTTACGGAAGAAATCTTACAAATGGTAAACTCGTTGAAATAGGTGAAGCTGTAGGCATAGTTGCTGCACAATCAATCGGTGAACCGGGCACACAGCTAACGCTTCGTACATTTCACCTTGGCGGTACTTCATCACGTATTGCAAGCCAGTCGCAGGTAGAAACTAATATTGACGGTATAATAAAATTTGAAAAAATTGCATATGTAGAAAAAACAGATTTTATGGGAACCGTAAAAGTTGTAACCGGACGCCGCGGTGCCATAGGGATTTATGATGATAATAATCGTCAAATTAAAAAATATGATGTGCCTTACGGTTCCGAAGTAATTGTAAATGACGGCGAAGTTGTTAAAAAACGTACGCCGCTTTATAACCACGATCCCTATAATGCGGTTATATTAACTGATATTTCGGGACGAGTTAAATTTGTAGATCTTATAGATAATATTACAATGCAGCAAGTTACCGATGATCAAACCGGTCACGTACAAAAAATTGTTTCAGAATCAAAAGATAAAAACTTAACACCAAGTATTTTAATAGAGGCAGAGGATGGCACTAAAAAATCGTTCAATATCCCGAATAGAGCTTATCTCTCAGTGGATGAAGGAGAAATGGTTAGTGCCGGTGTTATTCTTGCAAAAATTTCGAAACAAGCTACAAAGAGCCGCGACATAACCGGTGGTTTACCCCGTGTAACAGAACTATTTGAGGCGAGAAGTCCACAAGAATCTGCCATAGTATCTGAAATTGAAGGATTTGTAAAATTCGGCGCCCGTAAAAAAGGTTCGCGAGAAATTCTTGTGACTGCACCGGATGGTTCCGATGAGAAGAAATATAATGTTCCTCTTGGTAAACATATTCTCGTTCAGGAACGCGATGAAATTCCTGCAGGCGAAAAAATAACTGATGGACCAATTAATCCACACGACATTTTGAAAATTAAAGGAACCAGCGCAGTGCAGGAATATCTTGTAAACGAAATTCAGGACGTTTACAGGCTGCAAGGTGTGAAAATAAATGATAAACATATTGAAGTTATTGTTAGGCAAATGCTTCAGAAAATAAGAATTGTTTCACCCGGCGATACTAAATTCCTTGAGGAAGATATCGTCGATCGTAATAAATTTTTCGATGAAAACAGTAAGACAATTACTACAGTTTATATCGAAGATAAAGGTGATTCAAAATATAAAGAAGGGCAGTTGATTTCCAAGAGCAAACTCAGGGAAGTTAACATCGATCTTAAAAAGAAGAGTAAAAAATTAATTATTGCAAGAGATGCAGAGCCGGCAACATTCGAACACGTTTTACTTGGAATTACTCAGGCGGCTCTTCAAACAGAAAGCTTTATTTCTGCAGCATCATTCCAGGAGACGACTAAAGTGCTTGCAAATGCCGCAACAGAAGCAAAGGTTGATCGCCTACTTGGGTTGAAAGAAAATGTAGTGATGGGTCATTTGATTCCCGCCGGAACAGGTTTAAAGAAATATTTGAATATAATTCTTAAAGCCGAAAAACATACTTTGGAAGAGCCGAAGGAAGAGGTGGAAGCCTAATCCGGCTTCAAAATTTGGTAAATCCGGTTCATCTTTATGAAGAACCGGATTTTTTTATCTAAATAATGGTGTAAATCGAAATTTATTTTTATGTTTTCTTGACTAATTTTTAGTTAACGCCTATATTTAACGTCTGAATTTTTTAAACTGTTTAATCTTTAGGAGATTTTTGTGCCCACAATAAATCAGCTTGTTAGAAAAGGTCGCGTAGCGATCCTTACTAAGAAAAAAGCACCGGCTTTGGATGCCTGCCCTCAGAAGAGAGGCGTGTGTACCAGGGTTTATACATCAACACCCAAAAAGCCAAATTCGGCATTAAGAAAAGTTGCTAGAGTTAGGCTGACAAACACTATGGAAGTAACAGCATACATTCCGGGTGAAGGGCACAATTTGCAGGAACACTCTATCGTCCTTATAAGAGGCGGAAGAGTTAAAGATCTTCCTGGTGTTCGTTACCATATTATTCGAGGCACACTTGACACAAGCGGCGTTGAAGATAGAAGAAAAAGCAGATCCAAATACGGCGCCAAAAAACCGAAAGCAAAATAAGATAAGTTATGAGAAAGAAAAGAGCAGAGAAAAGATACCTTAATCCCGACCCTAAATTCAACGATATTTTGGTCGCGAAATTCGTAAACAATTTAATGTACGATGGCAAAAAAGATGTAGCCAGACAAATTGTTTATGAGGCTTTTGAAATTATTGAGCAAAGAACTAAAAAGGATGGTCTTGAAGTTTTTAAAAAGGCAATGAGTAATTCACAACCGCTCATTGAAGTTAGAAGCAGACGTGTTGGCGGCGCTACTTATCAAGTTCCAACGGAAGTTCGTCCAGAGAGAAGAAATGCTCTTGCAATGCGCTGGATTAAAATTTACGCCCGTGCAAGAGGCGAAAAAAACATGGCTGCTAAATTAGCTTCCGAACTAATTGCTGCTTCCAACGGCGAAGGTTCTACTGTTAAGAAAAAAGAAGATACACATAAAATGGCTGAAGCAAATAAAGCATTTGCTCACTTTAGATGGTAAGATAGACAGAATAGGATTAGATTAAGCATATAATGGCTGGAATTCGTAAAATAGAGAATGTTAGAAACATTGGAATTATGGCGCACATAGATGCAGGTAAAACCACAACTACCGAGCGTATATTGTTCTATACAGGTAAACTGCATAGAATTGGTGAAGTGCACGATGGTGCTGCCACGATGGATTGGATGGAACAGGAAAAAGAGCGCGGAATTACTATTACGAGCGCTGCAACAACTTGTTACTGGAGAGATCATCAGATAAATATAATTGACACTCCCGGACATGTTGACTTTACAGTTGAAGTTGAAAGATCATTAAGAGTGTTAGACGGCGCTGTTGCATTATTCTGCGCGGTTGGCGGCGTTGAACCCCAGTCGGAAACTGTATGGCGTCAAGCAGACAAATATAAAGTGCCAAGAATTGCATTCGTTAATAAAATGGATAGAACGGGCGCCGATTTTTACAATGCCGTTCAAATGATGAAAGATCGTCTCGGCGCTAACGCTGTTCCTCTTACGCTTCCTATTGGAGAGGGTGATTTATTCACAGGGGTGATAGACCTCATTACAAATAAGGCGCGAATGTATCATGATGAAAATTTTGGTGTTACATTCGATGACGATATTGAAATTCCTCAAGATCTAAAAGCATTAGCTAATAAATACAGAACAGAAATGCTCGAGGCTGTATCGGATGTTGACGACACACTTCTTGAAAAATATCTTGAAGGAAAAGCAATAAGCGAGCAGGAAATCAGAAATGTATTACGCCGGGCTACTATTGATTTAACAATAGTTCCTGTTCTTTGCGGTTCATCTTTTAAGAATAAAGGTGTGCAAAAATTATTAGATGGTGTTATTGATTTTCTTCCGGCACCAAATGATTTTCCGGCTGTGGAAGCTCATCATATCGGGTTAAGTGATAAAATTTTAAGAAGAATTGATGAGAATGAAAAATTTACAGCGCTTGCATTTAAAATTATGAATGACCCGTATGTTGGCAAACTAACTTTCTTTAGAGTATACTCCGGCGTATTAAAAGCCGGATCTTATATCTATAATGCTGTTAGCGACAGGAAAGAAAGAATATCCAGACTTCTGCAAATGCACGCTAACCACAGAGAAGAGATAACTGAAGTTAGAGCTGGCGATATTGCAGCGGCAGTTGGGTTGAAATTTACAAGAACCGGTGATACGCTTTGTGCGGAAAATGATCCTGTTGTTCTTGAAAGAATAATATTCCCCGAACCTGTTATACAAATTGCTATTGAACCTAAAACTAAGGCTGATCAGGATAAACTTTCCGAAGCATTGGTTAAGCTTTCGGATGAAGACCCAACATTCAGAATCAAAGTTGATGATGAAACCGGTCAAACTCTTATTAGCGGTATGGGCGAGCTTCATCTTGAAATTCTTGTTGATAGAATGAAGAGAGAGTTTAAAGTTGAAGCTAATGTTGGTAAACCTCAGGTTGCTTACAGAGAATCAATTACTCAAACTGTGAATGCCGAAGGTAAATTTGTTAAACAAAGCGGTGGACGAGGTAAGTACGGTCACGTTTGGATTGAATTAGGTCCGAATGAACCCGGAAAAGGATTTGAATTTACTAATGGTATAGTTGGCGGAGTTGTCCCCAAAGAATACATTCCGGCTGTTTCGGCAGGTATTGTTGAAGCAATGCGCAATGGCGTTATTGCTGGTTTTCCGGTGGTAGATATTAAAGCGAAAATTTATGACGGTTCATACCATGATGTTGATTCTGATGAATTGTCATTTAAAGTTGCAGGTTCTATGGCTTTCAAAGAAGGTGCACGGAAAGCCAAACCGATACTTCTCGAACCTTTAATGGCAGTAGAAGTTGTTACTCCAGAAGAATATCTCGGAGATGTTATGGGCGATATCAATTCGCGCAGAGGAAAAATTGAAGGCTTCTCGGCACGTAAAGATGCACAGGTAATAAAAGCTCATGTGCCCTTATCCGAAATGTTTGGCTATGCAACAATATTAAGATCAATGACACAAGGACGAGCCATTTATACAATGCAATTTTCACATTACCAGGAAGTACCTAAATCGATTGCAGAAGAAATCGCCGAAAAAACTTTAGGGAAAAAATCAACGGCTTCAGCATAATTAGAAAATTAATAATAAAATAAAATTAACCTTAGAAGGAGAATTTAGATGGCAAAAGCAAAATTTGATAGGAGTAAACCTCACGTTAACGTGGGCACAATCGGACACGTAGATCATGGTAAAACCACTTTAACCGCTGCCATCACTATGGCTCTCGCTTTGAAAGGCTTATCAGATATTAGAACATTTGATTCTATTGATAACGCCCCTGAAGAAAGAGAAAGAGGTATTACCATCGCCACAGCTCACGTAGAGTATTCTACTGAGAATAGACATTATGCTCACGTTGATTGCCCCGGACATGCTGACTATGTTAAAAACATGATTACCGGCGCTGCCCAGATGGATGGAGCTATTCTTGTAGTTGCTGCTACTGACGGTCCTATGCCCCAAACAAGAGAGCACATACTTCTTGCCCGTCAAGTAGGTGTTCCAAAAATTGTTGTGTTCATGAATAAAGTTGACGCGGTTGATGACCCTGAACTTTTAGAATTAGTAGAAGTTGAGTTAAGAGACCTTTTAACAGCATACGAATTCCCGGGTGACGAAATACCTATCATACAGGGTTCAGCTCTAAAGGCATTGGAAGCAGCAATAAGTGGAGCACCAGCAGACGATGAAAGATTTAACTGCATATGGGAACTTATGAAAGCTGTTGATGAATATATACCTTTGCCTGAAAGAGATACTGATAAACCTTTCTTAATGCCGGTTGAGGATGTTTTCTCCATTACCGGGCGCGGCACAGTTGCCACAGGCAGAGTTGAACGTGGTCAGGTTAAAATTCAAGAAGAAGTTGAATTGATCGGTCTTGGCGTTCATAAAAAAACTGTTGTTACCGGAATAGAAATGTTTCGTAAAGAATTAGACAAAGCAATGGCTGGCGATAATGCCGGAATTCTCTTAAGAGGCGTTGATAAAAAAGAAATTGAAAGAGGAATGGTTATTGCTAAAACCGGTTCCATTACTCCTCATAAAAAATTCTTAGGTGAAGTGTACATCCTTTCTAAGGAGGAAGGCGGTCGCCATACACCGTTCTTCAATGGTTACAGACCACAGTTCTATTTTAGAACTACTGATGTAACCGGCGTTGCTACGCTTCCAGAGGGCACCGAAATGGTTATGCCCGGCGACAGAGTCATGCTTTCAGTAGAACTGATTACAGAAATAGCTATGGAAGAAGGCTTACGTTTTGCTATCCGCGAAGGCGGTAGAACCGTTGGTGCGGGTGTCGTTACGAAGATTATAGAATAATTAAAAATTAGATTCCACCGGAAGGGAGTTTGTACTCCCTTTTCGTGTCTAATACATTAGAAGGAGTATTTTAAGTGCCTGGTCAAAAGATTAGAATTAAGTTGAAATCATACGATCATATTTTGATTGATAAATCGACTGAAAAAATAATAAAAACTGTGAGAAGCACCGGTGCGGTGGTCTCGGGGCCTATTCCTCTGCCCACAAGAAGAACAGTCTATACAGTTTTAAGAAGTCCTCATGTCGATAAAAAATCGCGTGAGCAGTTTGAGACACGGGCACATAAACGCATTATTGATATACATAATTCAAACAACAAAACCGTCGATTCGCTTAGCAAATTGGATATTCCGGCGGGTGTTGATATTGAAATTAAGCTTTAAAGAATCCGGAGATAAGATGTTTGGCATCATTGGTAAAAAAATAGGAATGTCTAGTATATTCAGCGCCGAAGGCGAAATGATACCTGTTACAGTAATTCAAGCAGGTCCGTGTAAGGTGTTGTCGATCCGTACTATAGATAAAGACGGATACAATGCACTGCAGTTTACTTTTGGAGAAAAGAGAGAAAAAAATATTTCTAAACCGGTTCTTGGTCAATTCAAAAAGAACTCGATAACTCCTTCTGCAATGTTAAAAGAATTCCGGCTAACAGACGCTTCGGAATATAAAATTGGTGACGAACTAAAAGTTGACCTCTTTAAAGAGGGTGAAAAAATTAAAGTTAAAGGTCGCTCCAAAGGAAAAGGTTTCCAGGGTGTTATGAAACGCCACGGTTTCGGTGGTGTTGGCGGCACAACCCATGGACAAAGCGATCGTTTAAGAGCACCCGGTTCAATCGGTTCAAGTTCTTATCCATCAAGAGTTTTTAAAGGTCAGAGAATGGCTGGGCGTATGGGTTACGATTTTGTAACTGTTTCCAATCTCAAAGTTGTAAAAGTGCTCCCCGAAGAAAATCTGATTCTCGTTAAGGGAGCTGTTCCCGGTTCGATGAACTCATATGTTGAACTGTTAAAGAAGTAAGTGATAAAATAAAATGAAAATAGATGTTCTAAAAATAGATGGTTCTGCTTCTGGCGAAAATATTGAACTGGCAGACGATATATTTGCAATCGAGCCAAATGATCATGCAATTTACTTAGCCGTAAAAGCGTATCTTGCTAATCAAAGGCAGGGTACTTCTAAAACTAAAGAACGCGGCGAAGTTAGAGGCGGCGGTAAAAAGCCCTGGAAACAAAAAGGTCGTGGCGGTGCACGTGCCGGTACTACGCGTTCACCTTTGTGGGTTGGCGGAGGTACAATATTTGGACCAAGACCGCGCGATTACCGGCAATATCTTCCTAAAAAACTAAAAAGATTGGCACGTAAATCTGCTTTAAGTTATAAAGTAAAAGATAACCAACTTGTAATAGTTGAAGATTTTTCTTTTGACGCGCCCAAAACAAAAGATTTTAATAAAATGCTTAGTGCCCTTAACTTATCCGGCAAAAAAGTTTTATTGTTAACCCATGGAAAACAGGAAATTGTTTTTAAGTCCGGAAGAAATATTAAGAAAGTAAATATTTTGGAAGCCGACAAAGCTTCTACTTATGACATTCTAAATAACCAGGCGCTTGTAGTTCAAAAAAGCGCAGTTGATGCAATAAATAAGACATTCGGAAACGGAGAGGTAGTGAGCTAATGCACCAAACATTAATTAGACCGTTAATAACCGAAAAAATGACTAACATTTCTGCTGCTCAGGGCAAATACGGTTTTCTCGTTAACCCTAAAGCAAATAAAATTGAAATTGCGAAAGCAATTGAACAAAAATTTAATGTTCATGTTATTGATGTTAGAACCATAAATCATCCCGGTAAAACTAAAACTACGTTTAGAAAAAGCGGAAGGTTTACAGGGCAAACACCAAAATTCAAAAAAGCTATTATAACCTTAAAAAAGGATGAAAAAATAGAACTATTTGAGCAAGTATAGGTATTGAAAACAGGATTATAAATGGCTATTAGAAAATTAAAACCGGTTACCCCCGGTACAAGATTTAGTTCCAAATCTTCTTTTGAAGAAATAACTAAAACTACGCCCGAGAAATCTTTGACTGTGGCTTTACGTAAAAGCGGCGGCAGAAATAATCATGGTCGGCTTACTGCCAGGCACATTGGAGGCGGACACAAAAGAAGATATCGCATAATTGATTTTAAACGCGATAAACATGGAATTCCGGCTAAAGTATTTTCCATAGAATACGATCCAAATCGTACTTCGCGCATTGCTCTTTTACATTACGCAGACGGTGAAAAAAGATATATTCTTGCCCCAAACGGTTTAAAAGTTGGCGACACTATTCAGTCAGGCACTGGCAGCGAAATAAATGTTGGCAATGCATTGCCGCTGAAAGAAATGCCGCTTGGAAGTTTTATTCACAATGTTGAAATGAAACCCGGTAAAGGTGGACAATTAGGAAGAAGTGCAGGAACGGCTCTTCAGCTCATGGCAAAAGAAGGCGAGCATGCACAACTAAAAATGCCTTCCGGTGAAGTTCGTTTAGTAAGGTTAGAATGTCTTGCAACTTACGGAACAGTGGGCAATGCAGAACAGGAAAACATCAGTCTTGGTAAAGCGGGCAGAAATCGCTGGAAAGGCAGAAGACCACACGTGCGCGGAGTCGTAATGAACCCGGTTGATCACCCGATGGGCGGCGGCGAAGGCAAAACATCCGGCGGAGGACACCCGGTTTCCCCGTGGGGTCAAAAAGCAAAAGGCTTAAAAACTAGAAAGCACAAAAAAGAATCTAATAAATTCATAATCAAAAGACGGAATAAGTAGAGAGTAATATGCCAAGATCAGTAAAAAAAGGACCATTTGTCCATTACAAATTAGCCGAAAAAATTGATAAGCTGAACGCTACTAATCAAAAGAAAATTATTAAAACCTGGTCGAGAGCATCAATGATTCTCCCGGATTTTGTTGGACACACTATCGCTGTTCACAACGGCAACAAAATGATACCGGTTTATGTGACAGAAAATATGGTTGGACATAAGCTCGGAGAGTTTTCGCCTACGCGAATATTTAGAGGTCACCCTGGCACAAAAGCTGAAAAAGCTGCAAAAGGCAAATAATTAAATAAAGAATTTTAAGGAACATGGAAGCAAAAGCAATACATAGATACATAGGATCATCGCCGCGTAAAATGAGGCTCATTATCGATCTTATAAGAGGAAAGAACGTAAACTACGCTCTCGAAACTTTGCACTTTTCATCCAAGCACGCTTCTCAAGATGCAGAAAAAGTTTTAAGATCGGCAATTGCAAATCTTATGAATAAAGATGAAAATACAAGACACGAGCCAGCCGATCTTTTTGTAAAAGAAGTGTATGTAAATCAAGGTCCTACAATTAAAAGAATTTCGCCGGCTCCCATGGGTCGCGCTTACAGAATAAGGAAAAGATCTTGTCATTTAACAATAGTAGTAGCAACTAAAGCTTAATTTCGGAGGATAATTTTTTGGGACAGAAAACGCACCCGGTAGGATTAAGAGTTGGCATCATCAGAGGATGGGACTCTAATTGGTACGAAAACAAAAGCTATGCAGCTAAGCTTAAAGAAGATGAAAGGCTTAGAAGTTATATTCGTAACAGATTAAAAAAAGCCGGTATATCGAGAATTGTTATAGACCGTACTTCGAAGAATATTATTTTAACAATACACACATCGCGCCCCGGTGTTGTGATTGGTAAAAGCGGTAAAGAAATTACTCAACTTGAGCAGGAATTAAGAAAAGTTACCGACAAAGAAGTGAAAGTTCAGATTTCCGAAATAAAAAGACCCGAACTTGACGCTTATTTAGTTGCAGAAAACATTGCCAGCCAGCTTGAGGGCAGAATTAGTTTTAGACGAGCAATGAAATTATCCATCACTGCTGCAATGCGTATGGGCGCCGAAGGAATTAGAATTATGTGCGCCGGCAGGTTAGGTGGAGCAGAAATGGCAAGGACAGAACAGTATAAAGAAGGAAGAATTCCTCTTCATACACTCAGAGCAGATATTGATTACGCAACAGGACGCGCCGAAACCATTTACGGTTCGATAGGCATAAAAGTTTGGGTTTGCCATGGCGAAGTTTTAGGCAAACGAGTTTCCGAATAATATTTTAACTGGAGTTTTTTTACAATGTTAATGCCCAAAAGAGTAAAATTTAGAAAAGCACAAAGAGGCAGGATGGCTGGCAAAGCCAAACGTGGCGCAAATGTTGCTTTTGGCGATTTCGGTTTGAAAGCGCTTGAACCCCACTGGATTACAAGCCGGCAGATTGAAGCATGCCGTGTGGCGCTTTCCAGAAAAATGAAAAGAGATGGAAAAGTTTGGATACGAATTTTCCCTGATAAGCCGGTTTCCAAAAAACCTCTTGAAACAAGAATGGGAAAAGGCAAAGGTGCTCCAGAATTTTGGGTGGCTGTTGTAAAACCGGGTCGTGTTATGTTTGAAGTATCCGGTGTTTCTAAAGAACTTGCTGCTGAAGCTTTGATGTCTTGCTCGTATAAACTGCCCATCAAATGTAAAGTAGTATCAAGACCTGATTTTGAATAATTCTTAGGCGTGTAAAAAAATGAAAATTCATGAAATAAAAGAATTGAATACAGAAGATTTAATAAAACAAATTGCGGAAGAAGAGAAAAATTTAGTTGATCTGCGTTTTGCGCATCAGTTAAAACAACTCACTAATACTTCTAAACTTAAAACCGCAAAAAAAGACATTGCTAAATTGAAAACCGTTTTAAAAGAACGCGAAACAGCGGAACGCAAACAAGCTAATGCAACGAAAGCAGAAGGAGAAAACGCTTAACTATGGAACGCGCATTAAGAAAAGTTAGAGTTGGTGTAGTAGTAAGCAATAAGATGGTTAAAACTATTTCGGTTGCGATTGAAAGAAAAGTTCCGCACCCTTTATACAAAAAGTATTTTAAGAAGACCACTAAACTGATGGCTCATGATGAAAACAGAGAATGCGGAATTGGTGATAAAGTGAAAATAATGGAAACCCGCCCACTCAGCAAGAACAAGAGATGGCGTTTAGTTGAAATTTTAGAAAAAGCCAAGTAGCAAGCAAGGAGCAGAAGACAGATGATTCAAGAAGAAACAACCCTGATAGTTGCTGACAACTCCGGCGCTAAAAAAATTAAGTGCATTCGTGTACTTGGCGGAAGCGGCAGAAAATATGCGAGCGTGGGCGATTTAATAGTTGTTAGTGTTAAAACAGCTATTCCTAACGGAACCGTTAAAAAAGGGGAAGTATCCCGTGCAGTTATTGTTCGCACTAAAAAAGAAGTTAAAAGAAAAGACGGTTCTTACATCCGCTTTGATGAAAACGCAGCCGTTCTTCTAAACAGCCAAAACGAACCGAGAGGTACGCGTATCTTTGGACCGGTTGCCAGAGAATTAAGAGAAAAACAATTTATGAAAATTGTTTCTTTAGCACCCGAAGTATTATAAAGTTTTAGGAAATCTATGAAAATTCATAAAAATGATAATGTAGTTGTAATTGCCGGAAATGATAAAGGAAGCACTGGAAAAGTGTTAAAAGTTTTTCCAAAGATTTCCAGAATTATTGTTGAAGGTATAAATATTAGAAAACGTCACACAAAACCAAGTCAGAAAAGTCCTCAGGGCGGCATAATTGAAAAGGAAGCTCCCATTCACGTTTCTAACGTAATGCTTCTAGACCCTAAAACAAATGAAGCTACTCGACTTGGCGCGCAGATAATTTTAGACGAAAAAACCGGTAAAAAAAGAAGAGCTCGTGTTAGCAGAGCTACCGGCGAAATGATTCAATAATCAATAAATTTTTATCGAAAGTTTGATTATAAAATGGCAGAGAAAAAACAAAAAAAGGAAGCATCTCCCGAAGCGCCTGCAAAAAAGAGTAAAGCTTTAAAAAAAGATGCTCCTGCAGCAAAAACGGTAAGCGCCCCAAAAGAAATTAAAGTACCGGCTCGTTTATCTTTAATTTATAAAAAAGAAATAGTTCCATCTTTAATAAAAACATTCGGGTACACTAGTATAATGCAAGCTCCTAAGCTTGACAAAATTGTAGTAAACATGGGTGTTGGTGAAGCAGTTTCCGATTCTAAAATTTTAGATGAAGCTGTGAAAGATTTAGAAACTATTACCGGGCAAAAAGCAAGCATAAGAAAAGCAAAAAAAGCGATCTCTAATTTCAAACTGAGAGAGGGCCTTAAAATTGGCGCAATGGTTACTCTGAGGAGAGAAAAAATGTATGAGTTTTTGGATAGACTGCTTAATGTTGCTCTTCCGCGTGTAAGGGATTTTAGAGGTCTTTCGGACAAAAGCTTTGACGGCAGAGGTAATTATACAATGGGCGTTAAAGAACAAATTATTTTTCCGGAAATTAATGCAGACAGAATAACCCGTGTGTTGGGTATGGATATTACTTTCGTTACTACAGCTAATACCGATAACGAATCTTATGAATTATTAAAGGCTTTCGGTATGCCTTTTAGAAAAAAAGAAGTTAAAACAGCTTAATCAGGAGATTGAATGGCTCGTAAAAGTTCTATAGCAAGACAACAGAAAAGAGAAAGACTCGTAGCTAAGTATGCTAAGCTGCGTGAGGAGCTGAAAGCAAAAGGTGATTTTGAAGCATTGCAAAAACTGCCTAAAAACTCTTCCCCTGTTAGGTTAAATAACCGCTGTATGTTTACAGGAAGAGTAAGATCTTATTACCGTAAATTCGGTGTTTCGCGTTTAGTGCTAAGAGAAATGGCGCTTAAAGGTGAAATTCCCGGTCTAAAAAAAGCAAGCTGGTAAAAGGAGAAAATTATGGCAGTTACAGATCCAATTGCAGATTATTTAACAAGAGTAAGAAACGCCTCAAGCGCTAAAAAAATTAGGGTAGACATTCCGTCGTCCCACATGAAAATAAGCTTAAGCGAAATCTTGAAAAAATATAATTTTATTGAAGATTATGCGGTTGTTGAAGACAATAAACAGAATATTATTCGTATTGTTTTAAAATATAGAAACGGAATTCCCGCATTGTCAGGATTAAAAAGAATTAGTAAACCCGGATTAAGAATTTATAAAAACAGCGATGAATTGCCGCGTGTTCTTAATGGGCTTGGTATTGCAATTATTTCTACATCTAAAGGATTGTTATCAGACAAAGAAGCCAGAAGTTCAGCTATGGGCGGTGAAATCGTCTGTCACATCTGGTAATTATTATTGAATGGAGTTTGAAAAGTGTCTAGAATCGGCAAAAAACTTATAGAGATTCCTAAAGGCGTTACGGTTACCAGAGATGGCAACAACATTAAAGTAAAAGGACCTAAAGGCGAATTGAATAAAGATTTACACCATGCTATTGGTGTAGAAATTAACGGTAGTGAAATTTCCTTTACCAGACCGAATGATCTAAAGGAAAACAGAGCATTACACGGTTTAACAAGGGCTCTTGTTAATAACATGGTTACAGGCGTAGTTACAGAATATACGAAAATTCTTGATATA
Organism: Ignavibacteria bacterium CG2_30_36_16; assembly: GCA_001873185.1. Classification (GTDB taxonomy): domain Bacteria; phylum Bacteroidota; class Ignavibacteria; order Ignavibacteriales; family Ignavibacteriaceae; genus CG2-30-36-16. Next base: position 41,894 of record MNYQ01000089.1, read on the forward strand.
GTTGGAGTTGGTTATAGAGCCGAAATGAAAGGCAGCAACCTTTTCATAAACATCGGGTATTCGCACCCAATTTATTTTATGCCGCCGGCAGAAGTTAAAATTCAAACTCCTACACAATCTCAAATTATTGTGTCGGGTATAGACAAACAACTCGTCGGCCAAATTGCAGCAAAAATAAGAGCTTTTAGAAAACCGGAACCATACAAAGGTAAGGGTATTAAATACTCTACCGAAATCATCCAGAGAAAAGCTGGCAAAACAGCAGGCAAATAATTTTTAACGGAGTTGTAATTTAAGATGATTAAGAAAAATAAAAATTTAAGACGTCGTTCTAAAATTAAAATTAGAAGTAAAATATCCGGTACTGCCCAAAGACCGCGTTTAACTGTTTACCGCAGTTTGAACAACGTATATGCTCAGATAATTGATGATGCAAACGGCAATACTATTGCTTCCGCTTCTTCTCTAAGTAAAGAAGTTGCAGAAGAAATTAAAACCCTAAAGGGAAAAATTTCTAAAAGTAAAATGATTGGAAGTCTTTTAGCAAAAAAAGCTCTCGAACAAAATGTAAATACTGTGGTGTTCGATAGAAACGGTTATCGTTATCATGGACGTATACAGGCAATTGCCGAAGGCGCCCGCGAAGGCGGATTGAAATTTTAATTAACTGCCGGGTCGTCTAATGGTAGGACTACGCCCTTTGGAGGCGTCTGTAGAGGTTCGAATCCTCTCTCGGCAGCCAAGCAAAATAAAGTAAAGCCAGGCGAGCTTTTCTTTATGTTCAAAAAATATTTTTAGTAGTTAAATTTTTAACTTGAAGAGAGAATCAATTGAAAACAGTAAAGTCAGCAGAGATTGAAGGACTAAGAGAAAAAGTTGTTCACATCAACCGTGTTGCTAAGGTTGTAAAGGGCGGACGCCGTTTTAGCTTTAATGCAGTAGTTGTTGTTGGTAACGGCAATGGAGTTGTTGGAATAGGGCTTGGTAAAGCAAACGAAGTTACCGATGCTATTTCCAAAGGTATTGACGATGCTAAAAAAAGTCTCGTAGAGGTATCTGTTATTAAAGGAACTGTTGCTCACCAAATCATTGGTAAATACGGCGCAGGCAAAGTGTTGCTAAAACCTGCTTCACCGGGTACGGGGCTTATTGCTGGCGGCGGAGTTCGTGCAGTGCTCGAAGCAGCAGGAATTCAGGATATTCTTACTAAATCTCTCGGCTCAAGTAATCCTCACAACCAAGTAAAGGCAACACTTGATGGTTTGGTGAAGCAGATTGATGCCCGGAAGATGGCTGGTAAAAGAGGAATGACAGTTCATGAATTGTTCAACGCTTAATTAAGGCAGTGAAATGGTAAAATTAAAAATTACTCAGATTAGAAGTATTATAGACAGACCCAAAAGGCAAAAACTCACTATTGAAGCTTTGGGACTTGGAAGACCTAATTGGGAAAGAATTCATAACGATACTCCCCAAATAAGAGGGATGATTAACAGAGTTAGTCATCTTGTTAAAGTTGAAGAAATAAAAGAATAAGGTTTTTAAAAAATGGATATTCTCAGCAATCTTAAATATGCAAAGGGTTCTAGAAAGAATCGTAAAAGAGTTGGTCGAGGCGAAGGATCCGGGCACGGAGGCACATCCACCAGAGGAATGAACGGGCAGATGTCACGTTCAGGTTCCAAACATAAAGCCTGGTTTGAAGGCGGACAGATGCCGCTGCAAAGAAGGATTCCAAAATTTGGTTTTACAAATATTTTTAGAGTAGAATTCCAAGTTGTAAATATTTCTTCTCTTGAGAAACATGCAGAAAAATTCGGCAGCGACGTTGTAACCATCGAAGTATTAAAAAAGAATGGTTTAGTTTCAAGCAGCAAACGTCCTGTTAAAATTTTGGGTCAAGGCGATTTAAAAGCAAAACTGCAAATAGAAGTTAATGCATTCAGTAATTCCGCTAAAGAAAAAATAGAAAAAGCTGGCGGCTCAATTAAACAGATTTAACTTATAAACTAATGGCTAAAATTACAGAGACCTTCAGGAACATTTTTAAGATTCATGAGCTTCGGCAGAGAATTATTTATACTCTTGCGCTGCTCTTTATCGTAAGACTCGGTTCTCACATAACAATACCAGGTGTGGACACGGTATTGCTTAATGCGAGTAATGCATCAAGTAATAATGCCGATACACTTTTCGGTTTTTACGATCTTTTTGTAGGGGGCGCTTTTTCCAATGCTGCAATTTTTGCGCTTGGTATTATGCCCTACATTTCCGCCTCCATTATCCTCCAGTTGATGGGCGCGGTTGTTCCGTACTTTCAGAAACTTCAGCAAGAAGGTGAAGAAGGCAGGAAAAAGATCACTCAGCTCACTCGTTATGGAACTGTTGCTATTTCCGCGATGCAAGCATGGGGAGTTACTGTTAGATTAACAAACATGCAGGCTGGCGGTTTTCCGATAGTGCCCGAAGCTGTTCAAGGAATTGGCTGGGTTTTAAGTTCAATAATTATTCTGACTGCAGGCACAGTTTTTATGATGTGGCTTGGAGAACAAATTACTGAGAAAGGCATCGGTAATGGAATTTCGTTAATTATCTTTATCGGAATTATCGCAAGATTCCCATTCTCAATTCTTGATGAAGTAAGATTAATTTCCTCCGGGCAGCGCTCTTTGATAATTGAAATTGTGATTCTAATTTTTATGGCATTAATTATCGCCGGTGTAGTTCTCGTTACGCAAGGAACGCGAAGAATCCCTGTTCAGTATGCAAAACGTGTTGTAGGGCGAAAAGTTTATGGAGGCGTTACACAATATATTCCTCTTCGTGTTAATACTGCGGGCGTAATGCCGATCATATTTGCTCAGTCAATTATGTTTATACCGAGCACGATACTTCAATTTTTCCCTGACAGCGAAATGTTACAAACTGTTGCAGGTTACTTCATTTATACTTCGCCTGTCTATTCTGTAATATATGCTTTGATGATTATCTTCTTTACATATTTTTATACTGCTATCGCTTTTAATCCTAAAGATGT
>MNYQ01000024.1 GCA_001873185.1 Ignavibacteria bacterium CG2_30_36_16
CTTTTTTTTCTTTTCTAGTAAATATGCATTGTAACTTCTTCCGTCATCAAAATATCCTCTTGAGCGATCATGTTCCCAGGGAAAACGCCAGCCGAAATGTTTAACTTCTATTGCGCGTATATGAATGTCATGTATGCCTATCTCCTCATTCCAGTCTATTTCCAGAAGCGATTTCCAATTCAACTCTTCAATAACATCACGGGTGTTATATGCCGTTAAGCAGTCAAGCTGTCCGGGAAATTTCTCTGTTAAGGCTAACAGTGTTTTGTAATCCATATGATCCATGTGTGCGTGGGACAAAAGCACAAGATCGGGTTTAGGAATTTCATCAATTGTTAATGCGGGATGTGTGTGCCGGTTGGGACCAATGATTAAACCCCAAAGATAAATTCCAACCCTATCGAACAATATCGGGTCAGTTAAAATAAAGGTTCCGTAGAAATTAATTAGAACAGTAGCATGACCAACCCATGCAATATTTATATCTTCACTCTTCCAGGATAACGGGTCGGGTTTAGCCGATGGCGTTGCCGGTGAGTGAGCAAAAGCCTGCAGTTTATTTGAAATTAATGGCGCGGAAATAACAGCGCCCGCAGATAAAACAAAACTTTTTTTAATAAAATATCTTCTCTTCACTCTTTCCTTACCTGTTACATCAAATTCAATCATTCAATCCGAAAGCCGGGCGATTTATTTTGTCACTTAAAAGTTAGCCCGATGTTTTTATAATTTGATCCACTAACCCAATAAATTATTCGTGCGCAGTAATTTTCTTATTTGTTAAATTAACGCTCCCGGTTAAGAGGCTCTTCTTTTGCGGGAATTGCAAGTTCCGATTTAATTTTTTCACGAAGTTTTTGATACCGTCCCAACGCCGACTGATGTTTATTTATCTGCTCTTGCAGCCGCTTTTTTAAGGCGAGCATTTTTGCGGCATTCCCCTTAAGCTCTTCAAATTCAATTTTTGCAGATGTTAATGAAGACTGAACGTCTTCAAGACGATTAATTGATTCGTCAATCCTGCTGCGGTAATCAGTTAGTTGTTCTTCGTATTCTTTAACTTCTTTTTCAAGTTTGTTTCGGCGGTCTTTCCCTTTCGAGTAACCATCAATCATCATATTCAGCAACTCTTGCATTGTTTTTTCAATTGCCGCTTTCTTTTCGAGAAGAAGTTCGGTTTCAATTCGTATGCTGTCATTAAACTGCTTCCGTTCAAAAGTTTGGCTTTCAAACTGACGCAAATCCTTAAGAAGAATTTCTTTTTGATCCTTGATATTGCGAAGGCTGTCTTCAATCGAATCCAACTCTGCCTGTCGTATGTTGATTATGCGCTCACTTTCTTCAAGGGAAGCGATTTTCTCAAAAAGATCCTGATCCCTTTCTTCTAAATCCCTTTCTTTTTTGAGCACAACTTGTTCAAGAATATTTCTCTTCTTGTTTATTTCGGTCAACTCTGCAGTAAACTTTTGAAACATTTTTGTAAAACGGGATTCCAGTTCGGCGTTGCTTTTTTCAATTTCCGTTTTCCTTTTCTCAAGCAGCGGAATCAACTCCTCTAATTTTTTCTGCTCAACATCCAATTGTTTTGTTTTTTCCTGCTGAAGATTTACTTCGGCACTCATTTCTTCTTTATAAAGCAAAGCCTTGGTTACCTCTTCATTAGCATCCGATATTCTCTTCTCCGCTTCGGAAATATCGAGATTTACTTTATGAAGTTTTTCTGCTTTTATCCTGAGAGTTTGGTCAAGATTAAAAATTTCTTTTTCTTTTTCCCCTGTGTCTAAGATTAATTGATCGCGCCCTTTATTTAAATTAGAAAGCAGCAATTCTATTTTGCCAATTTCTTCTTCCCGCAAATTGAGCTCAGCGATATACTTTTCGTATTCTTCTTTTTTTGAAGAAAAAGTTTCTTCAAGTTCAGCAAGTTGTGTTTGTTTAATTTCGAGAAGCCGGGAAGTCTCAATATTTTTTGATTCAATCTCCTCAATATATTTTTGTTCTAACTCTTTGAAATTTTCTTGAAGTTCTTCTTCGCGGCGCTGTTTCTCTGCCGAAATTGCCGAATTAATTTCCTCCCGGCGCGCCATCAAAACAGCATTTAAATTTTTTAATCTGGTTTGAATATCTTCCTCATCAAGGCGCAATTCAACAATTGATTCTTTTAATGTTTTAAACTGATATTCAGTTTCGGTGATTTGTTCAGTAAGTTCGATAAGTTGTTTCTGCTTCAATTCCAAATTATCGTTCAGAAGCATTTCTTTTGTATGCAAGCCCGCTATCTTTTCGGATAGTTCGTCGGCATAATGGTGCAGATCAATATTGGTTTCGTTTTGGCGGATAATTCTTTCTTCTATTTCGGATATTTCCAGGAGTTTCGCGTCCTGTTTAACTATAAGATCTTCTTTTAATTTTTGAAGTTCATCTATTTTTATTTTTAAATCGCCAATCTGTTTATCATATTCTCCTTTACGTTCCTCGAACTCTCCGAGCAGTTTGTTCTTAGCCATTACTTCCCCGGCAATAGAATCTTTTTGGTCTTTCGCTTCTTTTATCATTCCTTCAAAATCGTCAACCTGGTTTGAGTAGGAAAGAATAGTGTTTTGAAGGTCGTCCTTAATCTCCTGCAGTGAAGTTAAGTTGTTGTGGAGAGTACGCGCCTGTTCTTTTTTATCAACAACGTCATTTTGCAAGGCGCGAATTGCTTCAGTCAATTCCGACTTTTCGGCGCCCAGATGGGTTGCTTCTTCACGAAGATTCCGAACAATCTCCTCAAGCTTTTTTGCCGACTGCTCTTTTTCATACATAAAGTGAAATTTAGTTTTCAGTTCCTCGTTTTCACTTCGTAAAGTTTCCAACACTTTTGATTTAAATAAGCCCATAACATCTCCAGGTAATATCTTCAAAACCATGTGAACATAAGTATAAGTGTTTTAATATTCAACAAACAACGATAGTAAAATCATCAAAATTTATTCAAGTTCCGCAAGCGCAATCATAATTTGTTTGTGAAGCTCATTAATTTTGGATGTGGCGCCGGGAAAATTATTTGCAATCATACTAAAAGAAATCAGTCTTCCGTTCTTATCTTTTACATAACCGGAGTGGCTTCTTCCGCCTGTAATCATTCCCGATTTAATTCTCGCATTACCCGC
>MNYQ01000203.1:0-2992 GCA_001873185.1 Ignavibacteria bacterium CG2_30_36_16
ACAGATTATTCACCCCAAAAAACATTTTCGGTGGGAGATGCGATTTACCACAAGGAATGGGATGATTACGGAAAAATTGTTGCCAAAGAAGTAATGGCTAACGGCAGAAGTTCTATTGCAGTAGAATTTCAAAAGTCGGGATTAAAGAAATTAATTGAATCATTAAACCAATAAACAACCGTAGAGAGAGGTGAATAAATTTGGTTGGTATCAGCGTAGGCGATAACGAATCTATCGATAAGGCTCTTAAAAGATTTAAGAAAAAATACGAAAGATCCGGAGTTCTGAAGGAATTCAAAAAAAGAACATTTTTTGTGAAGCCTTCCATTAAAAAAAGAATGGAGAAACTGAAGGCTATGAGAAGATCTCATCGCCTTGATCAGAACGATTAAAATAAAAAACCCCTCATTTCGAGGGGTTTTTTTTATTATTTCAAAAGTAGTTCGGGCGCCTGTTCTTTTTCATCAACCTTCCTCAAATAATTTTTCTCAAGATGCTCGGTGATTATTTTGTAAGCCTGGTCGGTCGAATTGCAAAATGAAAAGACATTCATATCTGTTGGACTTATCACGGCATGATCAATTAGTCCTTGAAAATTAATTATTTCATTCCAATACTTCTCATCGTACAAAACCACAAGCAGTTTTTTTCTCATTTTTTCTGTTTGAATAAGAGTCAGCATTTCGAACAATTCATCCATTGTACCAAAACCACCAGGAAAACAGATCAAACACTTTGCTAGATAAGCGAACCAGAATTTACGCATGAAAAAGTAGTGAAATTCAAAACTTAAATCTTTAGTTACATGTGTGTTCACAAACTGCTCAAAAGGTATACTGATGTTTAACCCGACCGAATATCCGCCGGCTTGTTTAGCTCCTTTATTTGCTGCTTCCATAATTCCTGGTCCGCCGCCCGTACAAACGATAAAACGGTAACCCTTTGTAGGAAGATTTAGCGCCCATTCCGTAAGCCTTTTAGAAAGTTTTACTGCATCTTCATAGTATTTTGACATATTAAGATGATGCTGCGCTGCGCGAAGCTGCTCTGCAAATTTAGAATTCGATTTAGGGTCCATCGTTTTAAATTTGTTTACTTCTGCTAAAGCATTTTTGCGTGATTTTAATCTCGCTGAGCCAAAAAACACTATCGTATCCTGCACTTTGTGTTTTTTAAATTTGCTCTTCGGTTCGATATATTCAGAAAGTATTCTGATCGCTCTTGCTTCAGAAGAATTTAAGAAATCCAGGTTCTCATATGCTTTAAGTAATTCTTTTTTCTTTGCCATATTAAACTTTCTTAAGTTTTGGATGAGCCATTGATTGAGGAAGCTGATTGAATTGCCCCATCACAATCCGGCGGATTTAAAAATTGGACTTAATATTTACTTACAAAAATAGTAATTTATTACTTATCTTTTTACATCAAAAACATAAATTTTCATTCCCTTTGATTTTCAAATTTAACATGCTGAAATTTTTAATCTTTACTCTCTTGTTTCTTCCTAACATTCATGCTACCTCGTTAGAAGAAGTCAAAAATGAACTACGAAGAATAATCAATTCGCTTCATTCCACCACAAAGGCGGGGATATTGATAATTAATCCTTTAACTCAGGATACTATTTATCAACTAAACCCTGCCGTTTCAATGATTCCGGCTTCTAATACTAAACTTTTTACTACTGCTTCTGCTTTAAATCTTCTTGGCGGTGGTTACGCTATTTCAACAAAAATTTTTAGCAGCGATTTAAACATAAAAGATGGTGTAGTTAACGGTAATTTATATATAAAAGGTTATGGTAATCCGAATTTTTCAACAAGGGATCTTGAATTAATGACTAGCCAATTAAAAGGAAAAAATATCAAGTTAATTACTGGAGACATTATCGGTGATGACACATATTTCGATGACATTTACACACGTGATGACTGGATTAAAAATGAAAAAGCAAACGTTAAACTGCCACCTATCTCAGCACTTGTTATTGATAGAAACAGGACGTTTGTGCAATCTAAACGAGGAAGACGAGTAAGAAGATATGTGCAATATGTTGATGATCCGCCTTTGTATGCAGCACAGTTGTTAAAAGAAAAATTAGAAGAGGCAGGCATTGTAGTTAACGGCGTTGCTGCAAAGGGAATTACACCTGGTGACCTGCCTGTGCTAAGTGAAAAGAAAATCCTTCTCAGAGATTTAATCGCATTGATTAATAAACACAGTGATAATTTCTATGCTGAAGTTTTATTTAAAACAATCGGAGCGGCGGCTTCTGGCAAACAGGGTAATTCTTTTTATTCAACACAAGCTGTTTTAAACTTTATTGAAGATAATGCAATTCTTAAAGAAGGCACTTCTGTGGTTGATGGATCGGGGATTTCCCGTTTTAACCAAATAACTGTAGGAGCAATAGCTGGCATACTCGAGAAAATGTATTTTGATTTGAAGAACTACGAAGACTTTTATAATTCATTAAGTATCGCCGGTATTGACGGCACTTTAAAAGGACGTTTAACCGGTACACCTGCTGAGAACAATATGCGCGGCAAGACGGGCACGCTAAACGGTGTCACTTCACTTTCGGGTTACTTAACTTCTTTAAACGGTGAAGATATTATTATAAGTATTATTTTTGAATTTGAAAAAGGAAGCTGGAATTACTACCGTTCGATTCAAGATAGAATTGCTGAAACAGTTGCAAACTGGGACGAATGACAAATTATAGCTGTGAAAGAATTAATTCTATCGTTGTAAATGTAGCTAACAAGAACTTTACTCGTACAAAAACCTTTTTAACTTTTAGGATATTATTTTTCTTTCATTAAACCACGGCCAAAATCTTTTCGTTATGAAAATACAAATTTTATCTGGTAATAGTTTGATGGTTAAATTAATAAAAGAGATCACTACTGTCCAACTGTTTGATTTAGAAGTAGCTGTAAGTTGTTAAAAAATACTATGTTATAAAGAATTTTTATTGTAATCGATTTGA
>MNYQ01000203.1:3011-4284 GCA_001873185.1 Ignavibacteria bacterium CG2_30_36_16
GAAATTAATATTGTCGCAGAAAATATGAATTTTGGAGCGACAATATGAATCAAGGTCAAACAATTTTTTCTCAAATTATGAATTATATACCAAAACATAAATTTGATTTTTGTATAAAAAAATATCGAGGCAGTTATAAAGTTCAATCATTCACTTGTTGGGAACAATTTCTTGTTATGGCTTTTGCTCAATTAACTTATCAAGAATCTTTAAGAGATATTGAAATTTATTTAAGAGCAATGCAAAGTAAATTATATCATATCGGTATTAGAAGCAAAATCTCTCGTTCAACTTTGGCTTATACAAATCAAAATAGAGACTGAAGAATATACGCAGACTTTGCTTTTATACTTATTAACGAAGCGAAAGAACTTTATAAAGACGATAAATTTTTCAAAGAACTCGATGAAACTGTTTATGCTCTTGACTCAACAACAATTGATTTATGTTTGTCATTATTTCCTTGGGCAAAATTTAGAAAAACAAAAAGTGCTATTAAAATTCATACTCTGTTAAACCTGCAAAATAATATTCCATCGTTTTTTAGCATTACATATGGCTCTGTTCATGATGTAAATATATTAGATGAACTTATAACAGAAATGGGAGCCTTCTATGTTGTTGATAAAGGTTATATTGATTTCGAACGCCTATATAAATTGAATCTCAATAGTGCTTTCTTTGTTACAAGAGCAAAATCCAATTTTCAATTTAAGAGAATTTATTCTCACAAAGTTGATAAATCATTGGGATTGATTTGCGACCAATCAATTCATCTTACCGGTTTTTATCCAGCAAAAGATTACCCGGAAAAATTACGTCGTATAAAATATTATGATTCTGAAAACAATCGAAAACTTATTTTCATTACAAATAATTTTCGTCTACCTGCTATTACTATTGCTAATCTTTTTAAACAACGATGGCAGATTGAATTATTCTTTAAGTGGATTAAACAGAATCTTAAGATTAAATCTTTTTATGGAAATTCTGCTAATGCCGTTAAGACACAAGTTTGTATTACTATATCTGTTTATGTTCTCCTTGCAATCATTAAGAAAAAATTAAAAATAGAGCACTCACTCTACACTTTTTTACAATTGGTTAGTATATCAATTTTTGAGAAAATGCCCATTATTTCAATGTTTTCTGACTCTGATTTCATAAATGAAATTGACCATGACCCTAACCAATTGTCTTTATTTAACTTATAGTTGTACAGTAGTGAAAAGAGATATGTAATTTATGCAAATGAGCTGTCGCATTTAAAGTA